>JAFGDH010000032.1 GCA_016932215.1 Candidatus Aenigmatarchaeota archaeon
AACATAACCTGCTACAACCAGTCCACCAGCGATGCGGACGGGGACACAATTACGAATATCTATAACTGGTGGAAGGAGAACAAGTCGGTAATGGTTCTTAACATGCCATTCGATACGAATGTTTCTTCAACAACGACTGGAGCGGTGAAGGATTACTCAGGTTATAAGAATAACGGCACACTGAAGAATTTCGATTTCGATGCGGACAGCGGATGGATTTCTGACGGCAAGATAGGCGGGGCGTATGAATTTGACGGGAACGATTATGTAGATTGTGGTAATGATCCCAGTTTGAACATTACAGGTGAAATCACGCTCGAGGCATGGGTAAAACTATCCGACGAAAACAACAATCGTCCTATAATTTCCAAAAGTAATGACGGCCTTTATGAAAATTATTTGCTGAGCGTGACATCATCTAATTCATTCGTATTCGCTACCTCAGATGATTCCAAATTTACTTCAAATGCGCAGGGGGGCACGGCCCAAAAAGACGTATGGTATCACGTTGTCGGGACACTGAACGAAACGCATGCTTATTTGTATGTGAACGGGATGGAAAATGGTTCTGATTCAACGGTTGATTCACCGGGCTTTTCTGATTATGATGTTATTATAGGCAAAAGAGAATTGGGACAGTATTTCAACGGAACCATTGACGAGGTCAGGGTATACAACAGTTCCCTTTCCGCTGCTCAGGTTTACCAGCGCTGGCTGGAAACGAAGGACGGCCATTCCGACAAGGCAACGATAGTCTCTAACGAAACGGACAAGTCGGAGGACTGGATGTGTGAGGTAACGCCTAACGACGGTTACGAGGACGGGAACACTCTTAACTCGTCCGTTTTGACGATAATCAATTACTTCCCCTCGGTTACTTACACCGCCACTTCCCCTTCCAGTGTTTATACAAACACCAGCATCAACCTGAACGCCACGTGTGCTGATGACGACCCGGACGACACGCTTACTGTTTATTATCAGACTTACCTGAACGGGGCTAAAGACGAAACCGAGGGATCGAAGGTGGTGAGCAACGGGACTAATACGATTGTTTATACTTACGGGGACGGGAACTTCTCGAAGGGGGATGATATAGTGTTCGAGGTTTGGTGCGGCGACGGCTATGACAATTCCTCCAAGACCAACACCAGTACCATCACTGTACTGAACATCAAACCCGTCACAGAAACTTCAAGGATTGAACCGGCACCAACCGCTTATGCAAATGAATCATTAACCGGTTATTGCAATGCAACCGATCTGGACGGTGATGATGTTGCATATTACTGGAGATGGTATAAAGACGGAGGACTAAACAGCGGGGGATCATACAACCATAATTTCGAAACCATAGATTCGCGTTCGATTTGCTCCACTTGCGGTTCAAATAATTATGTAAAAAGGATCGGGGATAATCATGCACTGGCTATATTTTACAAGAATGGCGGAAGGGCAGTAATTATAGGATGGGACGACAGCAAAGATAACCTGGTAAATGTTTCCGAATACCAGTTTGAAACTTCTTCAGCATATGATTTGGGCATAGATGTCATAGATTCCAGCCATGCATTAATAACATTCTCAAGAGGCAGCAGCTGCAGGGCCAAGATACTGAAATGGAATTCCACCTACGGGGATCTCAAGGAAACATCTTCGGTTGATTTCCACTCAGGCACATGTTCGGCAACTGCTGTAACGGTCATCGGCCCGAATCATGCATTAGCGGCGCACGAGGATGCCGGCTGGGCTGGATGGTTTGCGATGCTTGAATGGAACAGCACGTTCGGCGATCTCAAAAAGATTGACAGCTTCAATTTCGACGGAAGGGCGGGAGGTATATCGTTGGATACTATAGATTCATCGCACGCAATAGTGACTTACTCGTCATTCGACCAGGTAGGATATTCAAAAATCATCACATGGAACTCGACATTCCAGAACGTCAATGACATCAATACGATGGTACTGGATCCTGTGATGTGCGCAAGTACGTCTGTAAAATTAATTGACAGCAATCATGCGGTTGTCGCTTACGGAGGGCCGGACAGCGCACATGACGGGAGGGACGGATGGGCCAAGATACTGAAATGGAATTCCACCTACGGGAACCTGCAGAATATATCAAGCATGGAATACGAACCAAACAGCGTGCTGTATGTTAACGCTGATCTTACTGATTCCAACCACCTGATAATCGTGTATGAAGGCCCAAATACAGACGGATGGGCAGCAGTCGTTGAATGGAACTCCACCTTCGGGGATTTCATGTTATCCGATAACCATGAATATTCAACCGACGGCAGCAGAACCGGGGTAGCGGCAATTGACCAGAGCCATGCATTAATTTTCTATAGACAAGGCAGCGGTGACGTGGCAAGAACTGTCCACTTCCTCAAGGTTTATTCTCCCCAGGGAACGGAACAGAGCATTTCCGTTCTTGACTACAGCCAGACCACAAAAGGGGAGTACTGGAATTTCTCCTGCCTGGCAAATGACGGAACGGAAAACAGTTCATGGCTAAACAGCACGGATACCCTTATCATCAACAGCATTCCATACAGCACATCAAATTCCATCTCACCCTCACCCATATACACGAATACCAACGCCAATCTTAGTGTCACATGCATTGACAATGATATCGGAGACACTATAACGGTTTATGTCCAGCCTTACCTGAACGGGGTTAAGGATGAAACGGAAAAAGGTCAGGTAGTAAATAACGGCGCGAGCACAAAATCTTATACATACGGGTCAGGAAATTTCTCGAAGAATGACAATATAACTTTCGAATTCTGGTGCAGTGACGGTGTATCAAATTCCACCAAATACAATTCATCCACAGTAATGGTCCAAAACACACCGCCCACTTTGCCGACACAAAGCCTCCCCGAGCATATGAGCGTAACCAATCTTAATTACACCGTACTCACCTGTTCGGGATCTGCTGATATAGACGGAGACCCGATTAATTATTTTTACTTCGGAGACACTTCTTCGGGTTCAGCTCCGTTAGGTTTCAACGATACAGGAACAGGATATAACTGGACCGATCTCTCAAGAGGGCAGAGGTATTACTGGAAGTGTATGGCGAGCGACGGTTACGACAACAGCACAAACACGACTGTCTGGTACTTCAATGTAAACGAATTCCCGGTAATGGATAATTCAATAATCGATCCCTCCCCGTTCGCTTACACCAACGAGACTCTGGACGGTTACTGCAATGCCAGCGATTCTGACGGGACGATAACGAATTTCTACTGGAGATGGTATGTAGATGACCAGTTAAACCAAAGCGGCGAAGAAGACGTTGAAATAAATATGCTCAAAAACTATCTTTTCGAAACCATTAGTTCGGTGTCACGTGTTTCAATAGATATTATAGATTCAAGCCACGCGATTGTCGTTTATTCGACGTCTGCTGGCAGCTTCGTGAAGATTCTGGAATGGGACAATAACTATTCAAACGTCTGGAATGCATCGACATACAAATTTTACAATTATGATTCATATGACACATCTGTAGCCGTTATTGACAGCACACATGCCATTATTGGTTACAGCGAAGGGTGGGAATGTAACATGGAAATGCTCGAATGGAACTCCACCTTCGGAGACATACAGTCAGTAGATTTCCAGTATGTGAACATATTCTGCGGACACATAATGATAAAGAAAATAGACGACAGGCACGCAGTTGTTTCAAGTATATACAATGATGATGCTCCAAACGATTACGGATATGTCGAAACATATGTCTGGAACGACAGCTTCCAGAATATAACTGAAATAGATAGCTGGTCTTCCGGTAACCATGGTGAACCAGTAATCGATTTAATTGACTCAAATCATGCAATAATCGCATATACGGGAAGCGGGTATGACGGATATGCCAGCATAATGTCCTGGAACAGCACGTTCGAAGACGTGAAGAAGGAAAGCACATACGAGTTTGATCCGGATTCGACAACGATCCGGATTTCAGTCAACGCAATTGATTCTACCCATGCCATAGTCACTTACTGGAGATCTGCCGACAACGGATGGATGAAACTCCTTGAATGGAATTCCACCTTCGGGAATCTCGGGGAGACGGACAGCTATCACATAGATCCTTCCTACTATTACTATCCATCCGGTGAAATAATCGACCAGAACCATGCAATTATTGTTCACAAAGGGGGAAGTTCCATGGGTTATGCGAATATACTGGAATGGAACTCCACCTTCGGGAATCTCGAAAACAAAACAACGTACAATTTTGATTCTTACGCGGATTATAATTTCATTAAACTGATTGATTCCAAGCATGCCCTGATTGGATACAGGGGACCAGACGGCAGGGGGTGGATGAAAATACTTCTTGTACCGGACAGTTATTATCATGAAGGGGATGAATTCTTTGTTGGCAACATCAGTTATCTCGACACCTCGAAAAATCATAACTGGACACTTTCCTGCATGGCAAGTGACGGGTACAAAAATACCAGCTGGATGAACAGCACGGACACGAGGATAATAAATTACGTTCCCCTCATCACATCGAACATAACGGCTCCTTCGGACGTGTATACGGATACGGACGTCTATCTCAATGTAACGTGCCACGACATCGACCCGGAGGATTCGCTGACGGTTTATGTCCAGCCTTACCTGAACGGCGGGAAGGATGAGACGGAAAAGGCGACGGGAGTGACTTTCGATGCGAACACGCTGGTTTATACCTATGGGAGCGGGAACTTCTCGAAAGGCGATTCCGTCGTTTTTGAGTTCTGGTGCGGGGACAATGACGATAATTCGAGCAAATTCAACACGACCCAGATTACGGTTCTGAACACTGCTCCTTACATAACGGACAATTCCACGATGCCGGCAGATGTATACACCGACACCAATGTCTATCTTAATGTAACATGTTCTGATCTGGACGCAGATACTCTAAGGGTATACACACAAACATATCTTAACGGAGGGAAGGATGAACCGGAGGGGATGACGATAGTATCCAACAATACAAATAATATTGTTTACACTTACACTTCAGGGAATTTCTTAAAAAATGACGAGATAATCTTCGAGTTCTGGTGCGGTGACGGGGACGCGAACACTAGCAAATATAACACGAGTTCGATAACCGTGCTGAACAGGGTTCCTGTAATTACCGCGAATGCAACCTCACCATCAAACGTTTACACAAATACTGATGTATATCTCAATGTTACATGTATTGATGCAGATCTGGGCGAGACGCTGCGTGTATATACACAGCCTTACCTGAACGGCGGGAAGGAAGAAAACGAGGGAAGCCATATAGTCAGCAACGACACGAACACCATGGTATACACATACTTGTCCGGCAACTTCTCCAAGACCAACACGATAATATTCGAGTTCTGGTGCGGTGACGGGGATGTCAACACGACGAAGTACAACACGACGCAGATTACGGTTCTTAACACGCCACCGGTGACGGAAAGCTCCAGGATTGATCCGTCGCCGTTCGCTTACACGAACGAGACGCTTCTGGGTTACTGCAATTCCAGCGATATAGACGGCGATGACGTTTCATATTACTGGAGATGGTACAGGGACGACGTACTGAACTTGTCGGGACTGAGCTTCGCGGAAGGGGTGAGTAACGGGGTAGAGATGAACGTGGCGAACAGGAGCTATTTTGTCACAACCAAGTATCAGAACTGGACTCTGTCATGCCTTGCGAACGACGGGGCTTCCAATTCGTCATGGCTGAACAGCACGAACACGAGGATAATAAATTACGTTCCCCTCATCACATCGAACATAACGGCTCCTTCGGACGTTTATACGGACACGGACGTCTATCTGAACGTTACGTGCCATGACATCGACCCGGAGGATTCGCTGACGGTTTATGTCCAGCCTTACCTGAACGGCGGGAAGGATGAAACGGAAAAGGGAACGGGTGTGGAATTCGATGCGAACACGCTGGTTTATACCTATGGGAGCGGGAACTTCTCGAAGGGTGACGAAATAGTTTTTGAAGTATGGTGCGGGGATAATGACGTAAACTCAAGCAAGTTCAATACTACTCAGATTACGGTTCTTAACACGCCACCATATATAACGGATAATTCCACGATGCCGGCAAACGTGTACACTGGTACTGACATCGAGCTTAACGTTACCTGTTCGGACATAGATACTGCCGATACACTTCGGATATACACGCAACCTTACCTGAACGGTGGGAAGGACGAGCCGGTTGGTTCTTACATCGTGCAGAACGGTGTCAGCAGCCTGAGCTATGTTTACGGTTCCGGGAATTTCTCCAAGGGCGACAACGTAGTTTTGGAATTCTGGTGCGGGGACGGTGACGACAATACAACCAGGTATAACACTACCATGATGACCGTGCTGAATTCTGTCCCTTTAATAACGGCGAACGCGACGTGGCCATCTAACATACACACAAACATCGACACCAATTTCAACGCAACTTGCTCTGACGCGGATTCCGGCGATACCATCACGGTTTATTCACAGGTGTATCTGAACGGTGGGAAGGATGAAAACGAGGCGGCAAAGGTGGTGGCGAACGGTGTAAACAGCCTGATATACACCTACGGTTCCGGAAACTATTCTACGAACGATACCATAATTTTCGAGTTCTGGTGCGGTGACGGGGATGCTAACACGTCCAAGTACAATTCTTCCGAAATAACCGTCCAGAACACGGCCCCGAACATCACGTCTGTGGTTCATGTGATTGATCCGATCAGGGGAGGAGGGATGCAGACCATAAACCCGTCAGGACAGGATGACATCGACCTTAATGACCTTTACCTGTACTGCTGCAACGACACGGACAATACATGCGTTCCGTCCGCGGGTAATGATGTATGCAACGACGGCACATTCGCTTACGATTATTCCGGGATGTACTGCAATTACAACGTTCCCTACATAAACGGCGACCAGTTCGTCAGGTGCAGGACGTATGACGGGGAGGAATATTCGTTAACGACTGCCAGTACATCCTTCGTGATAGACAGCGCGATTCCGGTTGTCAGCTACGTTTCCCCGACACCCGGACACAATTCTAGGCAGATAGCCAACAGTGTGACCATAAACGTGAGCGTAAGCGACGCTTTCGGGAGTGTCGACGGCTGCACGCTTGAATGGGGAGGGACAAATTATTCGATGACCATGCGCGGAAGCGGCGGAAGCGTAACATGCGATAGGGTAATGAGTACCAGCAGCGGGCAGGATTACGCGTTCAGGGTGTATGCGCAGGACATCGCGGGGAACATAGGCAAGGAAGCTCAAAGGAGTTTCAGGGAGAACTATGAACCGGTGATAAGCAACATAATAGTCACTCCTCTCGAAGCGTATCCGAGGGACGACCTATACTGCAACGTTTCCGGAATAATAGACAACGATGGCGATCCATTCAACATATATTTCGAATGGTACGACAATGACTCTCAACTGGTGTTCACGGAGAACAACACATTGTTATATTCAGTCCTGAAGTACGGGAACACCACTAAAAAGGAAACATGGACATGTGTTGCCAGAGCGTATGACGGTTATGAGAACGGGACTCAGGTTTCCGATAACGTATTCATTCTCTCCCCGGCCCCGATAGCCCATGTGATAAAAACGCTCACCAGCATGAACATGACGCAGGCCGTTTTCAGCATGAGGAGGGTGATGAAGATATGGGTATACCTCACAGATGAGGACGGAAAGGATGACATAGGCGGGATACTGGTGAACATAACCGATCCGACTAACATAACGAAGGTGCAGGATGCGATGTTACATAAGATCAATCCGCCTACCGGGTGGCTTGAGGAGGAATTCGACGGCCCTGTTCCGGACGGTTACCTTTACGAGTACGTATACACCATACCCATGGGATCGGTATGGGGAACGTGGAACGTGAGCCTTGTGAATTATGACATAGACTATTCGAAGAGCTACAACACGACGACATTCGCAGTGTCCACTATATCTTTCCAGGTAAGGCTCGTCCTGAACGACATGAGTTCGAAAATAGACATACCGGGAATAGACAGTGGCGACATAAACACGATGCCGACCGGTTATCATCCGTCTCCTGATCACTTCTTCGTGTCGTCGGAAAGCGGGAACGCGATGACCGGACTGGTTTTCTTCAACGAGTACCCGAGAAACGTCATATTCGAAAGGACGGTGAACGATTTCACCATGGGGATCGACCAGAACCTTCCGTTCTCCGGCATAATGCTGGTCTTCACGGAAGGCGGAAACGAAGCGATAAGCAAAAGGATGGACATAATAGAAAGGGGGACATTCATGGACAACATGGAGCCGAGCTTCTCTTACGGCCTGGGGGAGAAGCATGAAATTAAGGTATCGCTTTACCAGAATGAAGTTGACATGATTGCAAACACCACGGTCATGGGCAGCGGATCCTACATGATAGAGATGACCCATCAGGGGCTGGTAAACGGGAAGCCGGGAATAACTGTCAAGAAGATTTAAACAAGGAAGAGGAAAAGATAAACATGGCGGGCAAAGGGGATGATGAAAGAAGGAGGATGTACGAAGAGTTCTACCAGTCATCCAGTATGTTCAAGCCCTCGATAGAGTCCCGGGACTATACGCTCTTCAAGCAGAAGGAAAGGAAGAAGCTTTCCTGGTACGAAAGGCTGGCCAAAATGTCCGGCAATATACTGGACATGAGCCCGGACGAAAACACCAAAAAGGAGCTGGAAAGCTGCATCGCTTTCACGGGGATGGAGATAAGACCGAACGACGTTATGGCGCTGGTCGTGCTGACTATAATAGGTTTTGCGGCCCTCGCGATTATTCTTTTCGCCGGCGGATTCATCCCGGTCATGGGTATAATATTCGTTGTTATGGGAGGCGTGGGGATGGCCTACTACTTCCTTAAATATCCGAACTCGGAACTCAAGAACTACAGGATAAAGGCAAGCTCCCAGGTCGTTCTTGCCATTCTTTACATGGTCGTTTCGATGAGGGTCACGCCCAACCTAGAGGTCGCCCTCAGGTTCGCGGCATCCAACATATCAGGCCCCCTCGCATGGGATATGAGGAGACTGATATGGGACATAGAAATGGGGAAATATTATTCAGCAACACAGGCGGTCACGGAATACATATCCAAGTGGAAGGCGGAAAACGAGGAATTCGCCGAATCGCTGCGCCTGATAAGGGATTCGCAGTCGTCTTCGGGGGAAAAGCTGGAAAGCGTTCTCAACGAGTCGCTTACCACTATTCTTGAAGGGACCAAGGTGCGAATGAAGCATTATGCGCAGGAACTTACCATGCCCGTCACGATAATCCACATGATGGGTATCATACTCCCGGTTCTCGGATCCATAATGGCACCGATGGCCGCGATATTCCTTTCAGACGTCGCGAGGCCGGAATATTTCATAGTAGGATACGATATAGCGCTGCCAATATTCATAATATGGTTCATAAACTCCGTCCTGAAGAAGCGACCCACCACCTTTTCAGAGATAGACACGTCCAGCCATCCTGATCTCCCCCCCAAGGGATCGTTCACGGTAAAGATGGGAAAGAAGAGGGTCGCTCTGCCGGTACTTCCCATATCTCTGCTCGTGGCCGCCGTGTTCATAATACCGGCGTTTATTTTCTTCGCGGGCCAGCCAGAGCTTTTCTTCCCCCAGCTGGCGGCAGCGGACGCCCCGATGATCGAACACACGACATTCAGCCTGATAATGTCATGCATGATAACTATGGGAATCGCATTTTCGATGGCTAGCTATTTCATCCTGACAAATTTCCAGAGGATGAAGATACAGGGAGACGTCCAGAAAACGGAAAGCGAGTTCGAGATGGCGCTTTTCCAGCTGGGCAACAGGATATCAGGCGGGATCCCGACAGAACTCGCGCTCGAACAATCCGTCCAGGACGTAAAGGACCTCAGCATAGCCGGGCTTTTCACCATAACCCTCAGAAACATGAAGACGCTCGGGATGACGTTCAGGGAGGCTATATTCAACAGGAAATACGGATCGATCCGCTATTACCCGAGCAACCTGATAAAGAACATAATGTTCATGATAGTGGACATCGCGAAGAAGGGCGTTAGATACGCTTCTGAGGGCATGCTTACGGTGGCAAAATATCTGAGGAACATACGGGAGACGCAGGAATACATTCGCGACCTCCTCCAGGAGTCCGTATCCTCCATGACCTTCCAGGCATACCTCCTCACACCCATGATCACCGGGCTGATCGTGAGCATGTCCCAGATAATAATAACCGTCCTCTCCACCCTGACAGAAAGGCTTTCCAGCCTGAGCACCGGGGATAGCGGGCTGCCGATCAACCTCTCCGGGATATTCAGCTCCGGAGGCGGTGGCGGATCGGTCTCGCCGGAGCTGTTCCAGTTAATAATCGGAATCTACCTGATAGAGGTCATAATAATACTGGCCATGTTCATAACCAAGATCACGCAGGGCGACAACAAGGTGTTCCAGTGGAACATGGCCGGCAAGATGCTTCTGGTCGCTATCATAATGTATTTCCTGGTGGCGATGGGATCGTCCTTCATGTTCGCCGACCTGATATCGAAGGCTATATCGACGATCGCTTAGAATAGATTATTTTAACTGATTTTTAATCTCTTCATTGATCATACAGAAATTCCATTTACCGTCGATTCTGCCGGAGCCACCCCTTTCTCCATTTATTTTATATGTAAAGTCGACTCCAAGGGGGTCTTTTGTTTGAAAATATAAGATATCTATCTCATCACCGGCAGATGATGTAAAACCGGGTCCCTGCCTGTATTTCATCTCAATACCATTATTATGACCAATAGAATCGCCTGTCATAGTGATATTTTCAGGATAGGTTTTATAACGTTTTATTATTCCACGAAAACAAAGAATTATTCATGAGCGCAAAAGAGATATTAAGGGATTACTTCTGGGGTGTGGGGATCGCGTTCTTCGTCGCCGGACTCCTGATCATGCTCCCGTCCTTCCCGGGGAGCGAGTATATACTGATCATACTGGGAGCGATACTGATGGCTGTAGGGGTAATCCACAGGCCGAAATAAGAATTTATTCCTCTTTGCTTTCCTCGGATTCTCCGGGGACAGTGCTTTCCCTCTTGACCAGCCTCACCAATTCCGTCGCTATGGTCACGGGAATCGGTATGGAAGCCTCGAGTAGCTCGACCGTGACCTCATCCTTTACCTGGTCTATCCTCTGTATCTTCCCCTTCTCCCTCTTGAAGGGCCCGCCTATTATCTCGACGACATCCCCTTCGCTTAACGCGATCTTCGTCTTTTTGGACTCGAAGAAGTGCTGTATCTCCCCGATGGTGACCGGTTTTTCGATTATTCCCTTTATGTGCATGACCCCGTGGATGGCCTTCTTGACTTCCCCCAGCGGAGCCTCTATGAAAATGTATCCTTTAAGTTCGCCGGGATGGGAAACGCTCTTGACCGACAGAGAATTCACCTTTATGTTGGTCTCTATCATGTCCAGTACTATGTTCTCCCTTCCGGATGTCGTTCTCACCGTGTAAATTTCTCCCATTTTATCTCCTATATCCCAGAGTATATGAAGGCCAGGTATATTACGAACCCGATGAAACCTATCAGGACCAGACCGATAGCGCATATCTTGCTCGTGGAAGTGAATTCGTACTTGTCCGGCTTCCTGGCTATCTGCAAGACCCTTCTCCAGTTCCTGATCTGTTCTTTCAGTGGCATATAGTCCGACCTAGCGAATTTGAAAAACGCAGAACATAGTTCTACGTTAACATAATATTATCTTTATTTCTATATATGGATATATAAATTTATCTAAAAATGAAAAAGAAAAGGGTACGTGGGTTTTACCCCACGAAATCGATCCCCAGAACCTTCTCTATTTCCTTCTGTTTCTGCGTAGTATACGTCTTTTCAGGTCCGTAGATCTGCGAACTCTGGACGCCGGTCACGATCAGCATCGACCTTATGGCGTCGCCAAGCTCCTTGATTATCTGGGCACCCCAGATTATCTTCGCGTCAGGGTTAAGCTTCGAGCTCACTGTCTCCACTATTTCCTGACATTCCTTGATGGTGATGTTCTCGCCACCGGATACGTTCACGAGTGCGCCAGATGCTCCTTCAATATTCACATCGAGCAGCGGATTGGTAAGCGATTTCTCGACGGATTCGAGAGCCCTGTTCTCAGTGTCAGATTCTCCCATTCCGATCATTGCTATGCCGCCTGAACCCATTACTGCTCTGATATCGGCGAAATCAAGATTTACAAGTCCCGGTTTTGTGATAAGCTCCGCAATGCCCTTTACGGCATTAACTAGAATCTCATCCGCCACCTTGAAGGCAGTGGTTATGCTGACGTCGGGCACGATTTCGAGGAGCTTGTCGTTCGGTATTACTATAAGCGTATCGGCGACCGACTCCATGTTCTCGAGACCTTCCTGGGCGTTCTTACCCCGTCCCCTTCCTTCCATCGTGAACGGGAGGGTGACTATGCCCACGGTGAGGGCGCCGATCTTCTTGGCTATCTCCGCGACCATAGGCGCGGCTCCGGTTCCTGTCCCGCCGCCGAGCCCGCAGGTAACGAAGACCATGTCAGCCCCTTCCAGAGCCTTCCTGATCTCCTCCCTGGACTCCTTGGCCGCTTCCATCCCTATCCTGGGATCAGCGCCTGCTCCAAGACCGCCTGTAAGCTCCTTTCCGATAAGTATTTTCTGATCAGCATCAGTGTAAAGCAGGTCCTGCGCATCGGTATTGACGCCAAGGCTTTCCGCTCCCACTATTCCTATCTGCATAAGCCTTGATAGCGTATTACCGCCTGCACCCCCCACACCAACAACCTTTATCTCTGCCTTTCTGGATTCGAGTATTCTCCTCAGCTCATCATCGGTTTCGCTGTGCCTGGAAGATCTTTCCGCTGTCTGCTCTGCACTCGATGATATAGCTGCGTTAATCAAAGAATCCCTGTCAACCTCAATCTCTGCCATAACAATCATCCTCCTAAGCTTAAAGTAAAGACTATTTTACATTATATGAGTAAGATTTTTAAACCTTATTTCGGCCAAGAATCGAAATTTTATTTTTAGAAAACGGCGAAATGGCCTATTTCCTGGTTTTTTCCTCTTTAGGGGCGATGTATGTCACTTTTTCCACTTCTTTTACCCATTTCTTGACAATATCGGTAATCATCTTCTCAAGCATTTCCGGCATTTTCTTATCGGAAGATATCGTCGCTGTCTTCTCCTTTACCTCGACGGACCTGAATCCCATGCGGTATTGCCCCAGAATCCGCTCGATCTTCTCTTTCGGATCCGTTATCTGGCTGACTATCTTTACTTTATAGATCAGGTCCTTCCCCGCAAGGGGGCTGTTGAAGTCCGTCCTCACCCTCCCGCCCGACACGCTCTGGACTTTTGCGGTGTGGCCCTCGATCTGGACGAACGTATTAGGAACGGGATTTATCTTGTTCTTGTAGAACTGGTTGATGTTCAAAATCTTGATCAGCCGGGGGTCCCTCGGGCCGAACGCTTCCTTGACCGGGACATCGAACGTTTTCTCGTCCCCCACATTCATTCCCAAGAGTTGTTTGTCAACGCCGGGAACGATCATCCTCGCGCCTATGATCACGAATGCGGGCTCGTACTTCTGGTCTTTATTGTAGATATTCTCTTTTTTCGCTTCCTCTTCTACGGTAAGATCGAATATCTCGTTGGTGAGCTTGATCCTGCCCACGAAGTCGATCAGCACGAAATCCCCGTCTTTCATAACGTATTCTAAGAAGCAGGGTTTTTAAATAAGTTACGGAAAAATAAAAAATTCAGCGTTTAAAATTCCATTCATTCCAAGAAAAATTCTTTTTTTCCATGTATAGATTGTATTTTTCCAAATGTTTTGGATTAACGAATCCAATTTTTTCTTTAAATTTTATTAAATTATTTTCCCCTGGAAACTCCATCCTGTAAGTTGAATTGATCTTATGTTTTTCAACTTCATAAACATTCCCATTCAATCCATTTTCAATAAGAAATGTTTTAATTTGGTTTAACAATTCACCAGATATACTTCTTATTTCTATTCTTGGATAAATTGTTCCATTGTTGTTGTTGTTTTTTACCACCAAACTTCCATCAGTAGCAAAAATACCAGCAATAATGTGTTTCCATAATTTCATCGGGAATTTATCTGTTATTATTATTTTTCCTTTCTTGCCTATAGGATAACCGATGGAAGCGATGCTCCTAAATAAATCCTTATCACTAAAATTGATCTCAATCTTACCATATTTCTCTCTTTTTCTATATTTAACTGGTTTTCCTCTAATTTTTGATAAAAGAGGTATTACGATTTCATTGAAGAAAGGTTCATCATCAAAGATGTTACACGTGATAACCACAAAACTATATTTTTTATATTTTGAAATGCAGCCATCTCCAATCATTATACCATAAAATAAGGCCCAATCATTATTTATTTTAAAATCCATATTTTTCACTTTTTCAATTTTATCATCATATTTCCTCCAAGTTCTCTCGGAGCTTTTTCGGTTTTTATGAATTTCCCACAGTAATCATCTCTTAGAACATATTTGTAAATAGTCGCAAGCGGTTCGTTTAAATCCCTAGATAATTTTCTAATCCAAATCCCATTAGGATTTTTCTTCACTTCATCGAGAATTTTTCTAATAAGTTTGGGTTTTGCAGGTTCCTTTCTCACCATAAACACCTGTTTATAGTATTGGGTTATGGGTTTATAAAGATTTTTACGATTGTCATGAAAAGTTAAAAGAAAAAAGATGGTCCCGGCGAGATTTGAACTCGCGGCCTCTCGATATCTGACGAAGTCGATAGACTTCGTCTATCGCAATTTATCAGTATCGCCTAGGATTTCTCCTATCGAGCGCTCTAACCAGGCTGAGCCACGGGACCAATGCAACGAAAGACCGCTTGCTTCATTCTATGTCAGCAGTCATACACTATGTTACGAAGGACGACTTTTAAAATAAATTCAAGTCGTCATTCGATATAACTTTATTTCGCTAAGAATTTATAAGTTTTAGAAAACACCGGTCGCAAGAATAATATGACATCATATAACAATTTACAAAAGATGTCTTTCTTGTTATCTTTCCTACTTTTTCTCTTCCTTGAACAGGAAGCTGTCGGTCTCGTCGATATGCGTGAGGAACCCGACCTTTTTCAGGTATTTCATCGCTTCCTCCTTCGTGATTCCGAATTCTTCCGAATAACGCTTGGCCGAGATAACGTTCCTCCCGGATGTCTTTTCCGAGAATTTCTTCAGGAGCTCACGGAACTTCAGAGGGTACTTGTCGATGTCGAACCATGTGGCATAGTTTCTTGTTGTCTGATCATTCTTGTTGAAATACATGCTCTTGTTCTCGAAGTTCACCAGATACAGCGAGAAACGACGGTTCGAGAACCCCTCGAAGAAGCTGGCTATGTCCTTGCTCACGGACTTGAAGTCGGAAACGAAAACCGCGATGTTGTGAACCTTCTTGTCGACCTTCTGGAGAAGGCTGTTAAGGTCCGACTGCATGCTGGCCATGTAATCGAGAGGGTAAACCATTATCTGGATCTTCTTGGACTTGAATATGAAGAATTTCTTGTAGATGACGAGCATGAAATCGCCATATTTCGACTTCTTAACCTTTGCGAAGGAGTTCTTGAAATACTCGCTAGGAACCCAGTCCACCGTCAGTTTTCGGAATCGCTCCTCGATCGAGTTCATGTAATTGAGGGTAAGGCTCTTTATCTTCTCGTCCCTGAAAATCTGCTGGTCGGGAGTGCTTGCCTTTTCCGGGAGGTGCTTGCCCCTGTGGTCGTTGCAATACCTTTGTTCGGTGTCGGAAAAACATGTATTGCACAAAAGGTTCTTGCATCCCTTCTCCATGCACTTCCCACCCCATTCCATGCGGGAATTTATCTTCTTGCCGCAGCGGGAGCAGAATTCCATCTTGTTCTTGGAAAGGATCTCGTCCAGCTTCTTTTCCGCCTCCTTTTCCTTGGTGTCGATTTCCTTTCTGAAATCATCAATGTCCTTGCTGAACATAGTTTTTTTATTCCCCCTGTATATTCCTTGGAATTCCTCATTTAAAAAATACCGGACAAGTTATATTATGGAGCCAAGATTCGTTACCAACAAGCCCGCCCTGATGGCGGGGAGGAACCTCGTGATCGCTGACCTTCACATAGGCGTAGAATTCGAATTTTTTAAGTCCGGGATAAAGGTCCCGTCCAGCACCGAGACGCTGATGCATTCTATAGAAGGCCTTATAAAAGAAACCAAGCCCGGACGTCTGGTCATTCTCGGCGACATAAAGCACAAGGTCCCCGGCGCCACGAAGCAGGAGATAAGGGAGGTTCCGGACTTCCTTTCGAAACTGTCGGAAAAGATAAGGATAGATATCGTACCGGGTAACCACGACGACAACATAGGCGACTTCCTCCCGGACGGCGTAAGGCTCCACGAGAGCACCGGCTTTCGAAAAGGCGAATACTTCTTCGTCCACGGCCACGCATGGCCTTCCGAGGACTTCCTGAAGGCTAAATACGTCTTCGTCGGCCATGAGCACCCACAGATCGAGTTCCGCGACAAGATCGGATACCGCTTCGTCGAACAGGTCTGGGTACGGACGAATATTATAAAGGAAAGGATCGACAATAGATACGAGATCACCGGAGAGCTCCCGGAACTGATCGTCCTGCCAAGGTTCAACCATCTCTGCGGCGGCATCTCGATGAACCAGTCCATCACGAAGATAGAGCACGCCCACAAGATGTACGATTCCGGCCTCGGCCCCCTCGTAAGGGCGTCCGACCTCAGAAACTCGGACATCTACCTCCTGGACGGCACGTTATTGGGGAAGCTGAAGGGGTTGTGTTGAGTTTCGATAGAATTTCATTAATATTTTACCACTATAAAATGATAAA
>JAFGDH010000033.1 GCA_016932215.1 Candidatus Aenigmatarchaeota archaeon
TGACCAAAAAGGAGTCCTTCTTCTTCTCGACTTTGGCTACCTCGGAAAAAAGTCTGACCTCGACACCCAGCTTCTCGGCATGGGACTTGAACCTGTTCGTAAGATCAACACCCCTCACGCCAGGGAACCCGGGGTAGTTATCGATTTCGAAGGCTTCCGACATCTGCCCTCCCAGTTCTTTGCCGAGGACGAGCGTATTAAGGTTGTACCTGACAGAATATATGCCGGCGGAAAAGCCCGCCGCCCCTGATCCGATTATTAATACGTCGTAGACACCCATAAGATCACCCGCAACGAAGGACAGCGTATTTCAATAATTTTGGCTGTCAAACTTAAGGTATTGTATTACTTGTTTTCAAGAAATATAAAAATGAATTCAGTCCACCCTGAATCTTTCATCGGTCATATATTTCAGGTTCGGCCTGCCATCAGTTCTTTTGACTGCCAGTTTACCCTCGTTCTTGCCGGATTTGACAACGACCAGTCTTTTTGTCATGCTGTTAAAATTGAAGCCCTGTCCTCCCCCATCGGTTCCGTGCAAATAGGCGCTTAGTTGTTCAAGCATATCCTTATAGCCAGAAGAGAGAACACCGGAATCATCGTCTGTTTGCATCTTCCCGGCAATATCACTTATCGCATTGCTCAAATACGTACCATCCATCAAAACGACCATCAAAATCACCTCTTATTTCGAATGACGACTTTATCCGATCTTTTCAAGTCGTCTTGCGCTGGTTTCGAATGACTGCTAGTATTGATTGTATCAAGCAGTCTTTCCTATTTACGAGATTATTATTTTCCCGAGCAAAGATATATATAACGGTATATTTAATCGAACAAAATTATAACCTGTAAGAATAAGGAATCAGTGCATTTAAGATTTTACATCAATTATTTAGAATGATACTGACGGATGAGCAGTTCGAGTGCCTCGGCCTGTTGGCAGGTTCAAAGAAACCGGTCCCGGCGGTAGAGCTGACCGAAAGGTACGGGACGATGGAAATAGACAGGATGTCAATAGACGGATACATAAATTTCGTTGACGGGGGGTACGAAATATCATTCAAGGGAAAACGGTTATACAGCACACAGGAAACGGAGATCGAAAACCAGAGGAAAAAAAGATTCGGTTTATAACGGATTTATTTTATGCAACATGATTTTTTCAAAATATACTTACCGGAACATTATGTTTTTTTAAATCATCCAACCAACGATAATAAATTACATCTTGAGGTGGTTTCCGTATGTGGGCTGAACAGAACGTCAGAGAGGACGATCAGGAATATTTCGAGGCTGAGCAGAACGAGCTGAAGAGGATCAACGAATCTCTGGAGCTTATACCTTCGGAGAACTTCCCGAGCAGGGATGTGTTGCATGCGCTGGGGTCGATATTCAACAACAAGTACGCTGAAGGATATCCTTCAAAACGATATTACGGGGGAAACGAGTTCATAGACATCATCGAGAACCTTGCCATCGACCGTGCCAAAAAGCTCTTCGGGGCCGAGCACGTCAACGTCCAGCCCTATTCAGGATCACCCGCCAACATAGCCGTCTATTTCGCCCTGCTCGAACCGGGCGAAGTGCTTATGGGAATGAACCTCGCGATGGGAGGCCACCTCACGCACGGCCATCCAGTGAACTTCTCCGGGAAGATGTACAAAAGCGTGCAGTACTCGGTCGATCCGAAGACCCACCTCATAGATTACGACGAGGTCATGAAGATGGCGAAGAAGGAGAAGCCGAAGATTATCGTTTCAGGAGCGACCGCGTATCCGAGAGTGATCGATTTCAAGCGTTTCAGCGAGATCGCTCAGGAGACGGGAGCAATATCCATGGCCGACATCGCCCACATAGCAGGCCTCATAGCCGGCGGCGTCCATCCGTCACCGTTCCCTTTCACCGACATAGTGACCACTACCACCCACAAGACGCTTCGCGGTCCCAGGGGGGCGATGATAATGTGCAAGCAGGAATTCGCGGAAAAGATAGACAAGGCCGTCTTCCCCGGCCTGCAGGGCGGACCTCACGAACACGTCATCGCAGCCAAAGCGGTCGCCTTCAAGGAGGCATTGAAACCGGACTTCAGGGAATACGCGAAACAGATCGTAAAGAATGCGAAGGCCCTGGCGGAAAGCATGATGGCGAACGGATTAACGCTGGTTTCCGGGGGAACGGACAATCACCTCATTCTGGTTGACCTCAGGGACAAGAACGTGAGCGGGAAGGAGGCCGAACAGGCGCTCGACAAGGCCGGGATCACGGTGAACAAGAACACCATCCCATATGACCCGAGGAAACCATGGGACCCGTCAGGCATCCGGCTTGGCACCCCAACGATAACGACCAGAGGGATGAAGGAAACGGAGATGGAAGCGATCGGCGAGCTGATCGCGAAGGCGATAGACAACGTAAAGAACGAAACGGAGCTTTCTAACATCAGGAAAAAGGTTAAGGATCTCTGCAGCGGCTTCCCGGTTTACTGAATCCCGAAATGCTTCTGGAGAATGAACAGAAGCTCCGGATGGAATTTCTCGTCGTTATTTAGCATGTCCTGAATTGTTTCAA
>JAFGDH010000034.1 GCA_016932215.1 Candidatus Aenigmatarchaeota archaeon
AAAAGGAATAGATTTTTTGATCACGAAGGAAAGGGATTATCTCGTTCTCAAGACCTCCAAACCTTCCAGTGCGGTGGAAACGCTGAAGATGATATTCGGGATATCGTGGTTCGCCCGGGCGGAGGAAACGAAATCGGACATGAAATCCATCGAAGGCCGGGCGCTAAAGATGGCCAAATACATCGGACCGAATGAGACATTCGCCGTCCGTGCTTCAAGGGCAGACAAGTCCTTCCCTCACACCAGCATGGAAATCGAAAATATGATCGGGAAGAGGATCGACAGGAAGGTGGACCTTTCGAAACCCGACCGCACGATACACGTAGAGGTGAAGAAAGACAAATCTTATGTTTATTCCGAAAAGACGGAAGGCGCGGGAGGCCTTCCGGTGGGGGTATCCGGCAAGATACTCTGCCTGATGTCCGGCGGGATGGATTCACCGGTCGCGGCATGGATGATGATGAGGAGAGGTTGTTATCCCGCATTCGTCTATTTTTCAAGCTACCCGCTCGTCCCGAAGTCGGACAGGGAGAACGTGATAAAAGTCCTTCGTGTTTTAAGGGGGTATTCATCCCGCCCGCTCACGCTGATAATCGTTCCACTGGTTAAAATAACGGAGGCCGTCACCAACGCCGTCGAGGGAAAATACAAATGCGTAATCGGAAGGAGAATAATGTACCGGGTTTCGGAAGCGATGGCGAAGGAGACGAAAGCGAAAGCCCTCCTCACCGGGGATTCACTCGCCCAGGTGGCGAGCCAGACGCTGGACAACATCCTTTCCGAGGACGATGTCCTGACCATGCCGGTCCTGAAGCCTCTGATAGGGATGGACAAGAGGGACATAATAAGGATCGCCGAAGAGATAGGGACGTACGAAATCTCGAAGAACATAAAGACATCATGCCCCATCCACACCGGAAAACCTGCCACCAAATCCACTCCGGAAAGGCTGGCAGAAGAAGAGAGGAACGTGAAAAAGCTGGATGCACTTATCAGGAAAGCGATAAAGGAAGCGGAAGTCGTCAGGATATGATATTTATTCGATCCTGACCAATTATTTTCATGGTCTACTGCATTTTCCGTATATGCTCCTCGAAAGGGGCGTGGGAACTGAAACCGAAGAATGATCTCAAGCTCGATCTGTTCGAGGTGGCCAAAAGATTCGAAAAAGTGGACTTCAAGACCAAGGTCCTCCTTTCCGTCGAGGCGTACGGTTCCAAGGTCAGCATCTACCCCACCGGAAAGGTCCTTGTTTTCGACGTCAAGAGCGAAACCAAAGGACGGATGATCGCGACCAAGGTCTTCAAGGCCATAGCGGGGGAATGCGAAAGGGAAGAGAAGGTCGCACTGTTCGTCGGGAGGTTCCAGCCGTTCCACATCGGCCATTTGAAGGTCGTCAGGGACATAATTAAGAAATACGACAGGCTGACAGTGGTGATCGGCGGTCCGGCGGAAGACGAGCCGACCGTGAAAGACCCGTTCACATTCAGGGAAAGGGAGGAGATGATCATCCCGGTTCTCAAAAGCACCGGAAAGGATTACGAGCTGCACATTCTGAAAGACGTCAACGACGACAAAAAATGGATCGAATCTATATCCAAGATCGGTAATTACGACGCGGCATATACAAGAAACCCATGGACGGCCAAATGCCTTAAGCTGGCCAAGATCCCAGTAAAACGGCAGAAGATGTACGAGAGGTACAAGCACTGCGGCAGGATAATAAGGAAAAGAATTCTTGAAGGAAGGGACTGGAGCGACCTGGTCCCGAAAGAGGTATATTCTTACGTGAAGGGGATACGCGGAGAGGAAAGGATAAAGATACTGGGAAGCTGATTATTTTTATTTTCTGTGATCTTTTAAAAACTCTTCCAATTCTGGCGTTAATTCATGATACATCTCTCCCCAGAAATGATTTGAGACTCTCCCCGAAACCACGTCCTGAGCCAGTTCGAATGCTCCCCAAATTGTAAGATACTTAAACCATTCCTCATTTTGTGCGTTCAGCTCTATTCCATGGAACGATTCGTCCATCAATGTCAGGTTAAATTTTCTCATAAAATTATTTGATTCGGCTTCAGTTTTATTTTCTTCAAGAATTTCTTCAGTAGAAAGATTATATTCCAATTGAAAAGGAAAATGTATCGCAGGATGATTTTTTTTTGGTTCGCTGCCTACGGGCACAGAATAACTTGATCCTGAAGGAAGAGTGTAATAACTTCTTACGTATGGTTTGTTCTTTGGCTTGAACTCCTTTCCCTGGCTATCTTTACCGACTATCAGAACCCCACCTTCACGGACACTGATATATCTCTCATAATAATTAAGCAATGTCAGTATCTTTCCGTCATGGGGATACCCTTTTTCTGATATTATTGATACCATTTTTTCACTATGATTATAGAATTCATTTAAGCTTTATAAAATTTTCCATCATGTAACTACCTTTTAATTAATAATAGCAAATGGGAAAATCACACTTACATAAAAAGCATCCGCGGAGAGGAAAGGATAAAGATACTGGGAAACTGATTCTTGTTACAACCGGATTTTAAAAAATTTCCCGGCAATTCTTAAAATGGCAAAGGCGAAAACTCATTATTTTCGTTTCAGGGACCTTTTCGATGACGGGGACGATCCAGTTCTAAGCGAAAAGTACAGGATACTTACAAGAAGATACGCAATGGACCTGCTTTTTTCCGATTCGCCAGTAATCCAGCACACGGCCAAGAAAGACGTCAAAGGCATATT
>JAFGDH010000035.1 GCA_016932215.1 Candidatus Aenigmatarchaeota archaeon
ATAGAAAAGCCGGATATAGATGCTTATGTGCACGACATAGAGAGGGACATAAAATGGGATTTCCGCAAGTCATTCGACGATCCCGACCATTCCTCCTGGATAGCGATCCAGTACCAGAACGGGGAAACGAACATGGGTAGGTTGTATGTCAAGATATAGAAAAGCCAGCCTGACGCTGATGTCACTGGTGCTGATAGCGGCGGTATACCTATTCGTATTTTTCGCCGTAAACCAGATAAACCAGCTGAAAATCCTGAAGGTAAAGGGCGACCTGCAGCTGTACATGAACATAGACGACAGGGGTTCCGAAATTCTTACGCTGTCACAGTCTTCCGCGAAAGGAGTAAAGTATCTCCAGATGTTCGCCCTGATGGAATCTTCTTCCGTTCCCAGGGAGATGGACGTAACGAGGGATATCGAAAGTACCCTGAGCAACATAAAGGACCGGCTGGGCGACGAGCATAATCTCGTGATACGCGGAAGCGACAACGGCGACATATACGAGAACGGAATAGAGCCCCCGAAGCATATCGCCGGAACGGCAACGATAGGAGCCGGACTGGCATGGCCAACCGAGTACCAGACACTTACAGACGGCTACGGATGGAGATTCAAGCATCCCGTCCACGGGGACACGAGATTCCACAACGGAATAGACATTGTCGCCCCGGAAGGGTCGTCCATATTCTCCGCGAGCGAAGGAAAGGTCGTGAGGGTGGACAAGACGGGAACGACGGACCTGGGGAAATACGTGATGATACAGACCGGCAATTACCAGTTCCGTTACGGTCACATGAGCGTGGTTTCAGTGAACTCCGGCGACAAGGTCAAGGCGGGGGAAGAGATAGGCAAAGCAGGAAATACCGGAGCCTCTACAGGGGCGCATCTCCATTTCGAGATAAGGGAGATAAGGGAGGGGGATGACCCTCTTTATCCACCATCTTCAAGAGCGATACCGCCATGCGCGATGCTGGGAAACTATCCGAACTGCTACAGAGAGTGTTACGACAGGGATGACAAAACATTGTGCGGAGGTTCACCGGATTATTCATACGAGGGTATAGAGGTAAGGAGCAACGTAATGACCATCCCGCTGCTTGGCGGGAGAAGGGGAAGTGCGGAGTTGTCTATATGGTAAAGATGAAAGCGTATGATTCGCCGAGCATAGCGATCCTTTCGGTAGCCCTGATTCTGATAATGGTCATGGCGATAGCCGCGCTTTTCGGGATAAACGTATACCAGCTCAGCAAGGGCTCCGCCAGCAAGCAGCTTGACATATATCTGCTGAACAACGGGATGAAGGCAGCCAGGATGTACACGGAACAGTCGCTGAACTATTCGGTCATCCAGGCGATGTACGACAACGGGAAAAACGGCTGCCACCCGGTCGGAAGCAACAACACCGCATGGACGCCAGAAAGCCCGTCAGCGGAAGATATAATCGATAATCTGGAGGTGTCTTTAGAAAATAAGCTGGCGCAGTACACATCGGGGAGATTCCTCTTCCTCGGGAGGCACATAGAGATACCGACGTTCAGCAGGAACGAGATGCTTCTGACAAGGGAAGGCGATTTGCTCAAGGTTTCCGTCCAGAGCAGCAAGAAGATAAGGTACGTAGAGACAGAGGAGGAGGAACTGGGCATATCCAAGGTGGAACTGAGAGCTAAAGCGGACATGTTCAAATCCTTCGAGACCGAGTATTTCGCTTTGTATGAAGCCGGCAGGGAGGTTTTTGGGAAGGTCGAGGGGAAGAATTGCAAAGACATGGAAACCGGGAATAAGGTTCTGGAGGAAGATTTTTCAGGTTTTGCCGCGGTGGCGGAGGTGACTGAAAAGACCGACGATCCATGTTATGCAAAGGCAAAGGTCACGGTCACCGGGAATCAGCCGGTTCCTGTTTATGACGACGGGGTTAAATTCGTTCCCCTGCATATTGTTTATTACATAGATATTGAGTAAATTCACCACTTTTACACGGGAAAAACCTTTAAAAATCTGAATTCCGAAAGATATTCTATTACAACAAGCGATTGATGACTTATACAAAGGTGTAAGTCACCCATACGTTAATACTAGCAGGCACTTAACGGAGGTGTGAGTTATGGCAGAAAAAGCAGAAGCGCAGAAAGATGCGAAAAGGGAAGCAAAGCAACCTGAAAAGAAAAGAGCGAGGGCAGACGACAACGTAGTTTTCGTCGGTAAAAAGCCCACAATGTCCTACGTCCTTGCCGTGATAACCCAGTTCTCAAGCGGTGTCAAAGAGGTTCATCTAAAGGCAAGAGGCAAGTCCATTTCGAGGGCAGTGGACGTTGCAGAAGTTGTTGGTAACAGATTCGTTAACGACCTAAACAAGAAGATAGACATAGGCACAGAGAAAATACACGGAGAAAGAGACGGGGATCTGAACGTTTCAACAATTCAGATAACACTTTCCAAGTGAACGAGGGAATAGCAGCCTTTTTTGCTGCATCCTCTTTTTATTTTTTTTAACTACTCAAAAATAAGAGGAAGGTATTTCGAATGAACGTGATAGAGGTTTCAGGGCTGAAGAAGGCTTTTTCCAGCCGCGGGAAGATAACGCATGCGCTTAACGGGGTCAATCTCAAGATCAGGGGAAACCAGGTATTCGGGCTGCTTGGGCCGAACGGCGCAGGGAAAACCACTCTCATTTACGTGCTTTCCACGCTGCTCCTGCCGACGAGCGGAAAGGCCAGGGTTCTTGGTTATGACGTGGCGGATGAATTCCAGAACATAAGGGAAAGGATCGGAATATGCTTCTCAGGCACGCAGTTCTATTACAACCTCACGTCCAGAGAAATCCTTAACCATTATTCGATGCTTTACGGTATGGGCTCTTCGGCTAGGAGGAACAAAATACAGGAACTGACAAAGGACCTGAAGATGAAATCTTTCATAGACAAGGACTTCTCCAAGCTGTCCACCGGCATGAAGCAGAAGCTCGCCGTCGCCAAATCCCTGCTGAACGACCCGGAGCTTTTGTTCCTGGACGAACCCACTGCCGGACTTGACGTGGAGGTGGCGATAGAGCTCAGGAGGTACATAGCGAATCTTGTTGACATGAACGAAATGACTGTCATCCTCACATCCCACCAGCTTTACGAGGTGGAAGAAATGTGCAGGGAAATGGCAGTCATAAACAGGGGAAGGATCGTCTCTCATGGAAACATAAAATCAATCCGGAAGAACATGAATTTTCCGGATATGGTTTATTTCCATCTTAACAGGTACGACAGGATAGACTTCCTCCAGAAAGTAACGGGGGTAATTGAATACAACATAAACGAGGAAGGATTGTTCGTGAAGATAAAGAAAGGGCCTGACACCGCCAAAGAGATCATCAGGCTTTTCGAGGATAACGGCACCAAAATAATAGACATGGAAATAAGGAAGGCCACACTGGAAGAGGTCTTCATGAGGATAGTGGGGAAGAAGATCAGGAGGGGTAAAAATGTTTGAGAGGGCGATGGGGCATTTCTACAAGCATTTCGTAATAATGAGGAAAAGCCCTTCCGAGCTGGCGTGGATATTCGTGTACCCTTTCATAGGCATACTTTCCATCGGGCTCCTTGCAACGTACTTCATCTCGATAGGCGCCCCTCTGGACATGGTCATATTCGTGCTCGTGGGGACAGTAACATGGAACTTTTACGACATATCGCAAAGAGCAGTAACTTACGGGATAACCTTCGATATATGGGGAGGCTGCCTGAAGCACGGGATAGCCTCACCCTCGAGGGCCAGGGATTTCATAATGGGAAACGGGATATTCGGTTACCTCAGCGCTATGGTTGCAATGATACTCGTCGGTATTCTTGGCCTGGCCGTCCTGAATTTCAACATTTTCGCGGGCGGATTTTACCTTCTGCTTTCGCTGACAACCATATTCATATTCGCGACCGCGATGGGGCTCATGATAGACTATCTCGTAATAACCAAAGGGCATAATTACGTATCCCTCATATGGAGCTCGACGGGCATAGTGATGATATTCTCCGGGGTTTATTACCCGATAACGATCCTTCCGGAAGTCGTACAGACGTTCGCCATGGTACTCCCGACCACACACGCCCTTTCCGGGCTTCGCGCATATCTGGGGATAACCGCAGGCGATCCGCTGCTTTCGATAGTGATGGCGTCGGGTCTGTCAATCTTCTATTTCATCATATCTGTAGGGATGTACAAGATGGCGCTCAGGAAGGGCAGGGAATCAGGCATCGTCACTTGGTATTAGATAATTATAAAAGAAACAGTAACCAACTATTTATCAGATAACATGCCGAAAAAGAAAGCAACGAAGAAAGATAAGGATTTCGACCGGAGGGTCGACGACTTCGCGGAGGAGGTCGAGAGGATAGGCAAAAAGATAGAGAAAAGGTTCGATGAAAAGGGATGCGAGTGGGACACGTGGTTCCACAGGACATTCGGCGTCGTCGGGCCGTTAATATCGACGGTTTTCGGAATACTCATTTTCGGGCTTTTCGTATGGCTGATCAGTTTCCTTAACGGGCTGATCGGGAGCGTATTCCTCACGAACATATACAATTTCCTGATGATAAACATGGGACTGTTCTTCCTGATATTCCTTTTCTTCTCCTACACGTCGTATTTCTCGAAGTTCTGGAAGAGGGAGTACAAACCGTTCTCCCCACTGGTGACGGCCATAGGGGTAGCGGTATTCTTCTGGCTGCTTTCACAGGCGATATTCATCGCCAATCTCTCTCTCGGGATATCTGCCTTTTTCAACCTGGCATACATCATCGACGTCAATATCTTCACAATATTCATGTTTTTCCTGATAATAGGATACATCGTCCTTTTCGCCAAGGAGGCATGCTGCCCGGAAAAAGACGTAAAGGAAACATCAAAAACTAGGACAAAGGCAGTAAAAAGCAAAACCATCATTTCAGGGAACATGAAGAGGCTCTACAGGTCCGGAAAGGACCGTATTCTTGGCGGTGTGTGCGGGGGGATGGGAGAGTACTTCGGCATCGATCCCGTCATAATAAGGCTGCTTTTCGTCGCACTCACGCTTGTATGGGGCGTTGGAATAGTTATGTACATAATATGCTGGATAGTGATCCCAAGGAACCCCAGGCACGACTGGAAGGAATGATTAGTTTTCAGTCGTTTCATTCAAAGAAATATCAGAAATTTTTGCACAAGCTGCAACAATACCCGCGATTCTGATATTTTCCAAAGATTCCACGAGGCAAAAGTCCTCTTTATAATCGGTGCCCTTAACCGCGAATTCGACGCAGTATTTCCTTTTTCCGTTGCCCCTTTCGGGAACTTCCGCAAAAATTATGCTGCACTCCCGTTTTCCGTCACCATTATGTGAAAATTCCTTTTCGAGTTCCCAGTGAGAAAGATATCTCTTGTCGCAGCCTTCAGGCGCACTTTCCTGCGCAAGCCTTATTCTCCAGCCCCTGCTTCGGTACTCATGCAAGTCATCTGAATCGTTTCCTCCAGTATCCATTTTTTCATAAATTTTCATTACCTGGTCATAAGGGCTTATAGTATCAAAAGAATCACCTAGGATATTCGTGGACAGCCCTACAATGTTCGGACCTCTTTCCTTTATTTTATGAGAGACGAAATCCACGAAACTGCTGTGACCGTCGAGATTGATACAATATCCCATATAAATAGACTTTAATTAAGATATTTATATTAATTAATACAATATTATGTTATAAATATAACATTTTAGTGGAAATTGTGAAGAAAATGAGGAAACTTGACGAAAAGGAAGAGAAGATAGTAAGGGGGCTGATAAGGAATCCCAGAGCAAGCGACAACAATATATCCAAGAGGACAGGTATCCCTGTAATGACTGTTAACAGGAAAAGGAAACATATGGAAGAAGAGGGGCTGATAAGGTATTACATGTCAACCAGCAAGGGTGATTCAGGACTCCAGTTATTCGGAGCCAAAAGGCTCTACATAATAAAACTCAAGATAGGGATAACAAGGGAAAAATATTTCGAAGCTCTGGAAAAGGATCCGAACTGGAGAATGTTCAATTCTACATACATTTCCCTCGTTTATCTGGGGGAAAGGGAAGGCCATCTAGCGCTTGTCATAATACTCGATGCGAAAACGGAAGGCCAGCTGGTCGAGGAATTCAACGGTAAGATAGTTTCTTTCCTGAAACAAAAATTGGGAGAAGACTGCATAAAGGAAGTAATCACGACCAACCTCGACAAGCTGGTGAGGGTCCATCACAATTACCTCCCCGCGATAAACATGGAAAGAGGAAAAATAAAGAAGGACTGGCCGGACAGCTACATATTCGTTGATGAAGTAAAGTAAATTCAGTTTGATCACAATACACGCTTGGAAAAACTAAACAATAAAAGACTTTCTGATAATTCTACTCATGAGTAAAAAAAGACTCACATTAGAGCTTAATCCAAATGACCCTTCAGTGTGGTTACTTTTCAAACCTCCACTTCTAGAGTCCATCGATTACATAAATGTCCACAGTGACAGGGTTTACGGACTAGTCGATTTATTTTTCAAAAGCAACAGGTCAGACAAAAACGAAAAGGCTTATCAATAATTCATGACAATGGTTTGACTGCATCTAAACAATCATTCCCAGAACAAGCGTCAGCGCGAACCCGACTATTATTCCTATGCTCACGGCATGAATATATCCGTTGAATGGAAAATGATGCGGGGGCAGGGAATTTCGACGGAAGCCGACTAGTCGGCTTCAAACGCTATTCGAACCCTGGAAAGCACTAAGCTACTAGGCATTTCAACAGCCAGTACCTGAACTTAGCCACACCTAAACTTGGCCATGCCAAACGATTGTTTAGGCATTCTAGCCCCTATAGCCAAATTTTTTGACCGCTTGGGTACCCCCGCGTTTCATTCGGCGTTGATAATAATAGAAGTAGGAATTATTTAAATTCTTTTTCGTCCGCAGGAATCATATTATTGCAGCCACATTTTCCTGAGTTTTTTTCTTCTAGTCAGTTCCTCGTCCTCTTCCGTGTGGATTCCCCTGCACTTGGCGCATATCATTTTTCCGTTGACGTTTGCCAGACTCTTGCTGGGCATACCGCATTTGTCGCAATATCTATCGAATGTAGGCATACTATCACTTTTTATTAACTATTCTTAACGGGGAGTATTTAAAAACTAATGATAATTCCGGTTTATCCTTTCCATGTATTCTTCAAGGTCTTTCGTGTAAGGCGTGTGCTTCAGGTATTTCAGAAGATAAAAGAATCTCATCATCTTCTCCGGAAGGTTTGGGTATATGATCTTGTTTTTCCTGATCATGTCCTGCAACGATCCGATGAATTCCTTCGGATCGAAAAACCCTCCCCCCAGCGCCTTAAGGTCCTCTATGTCCTTCTTTTCTATTTTCCTAACCCATAACCTCAGGTTCAGTTTCCAGAAAGGGTTCATGATCGCCCCCTTCTTATTCTCGTTGAAATTGAAAAGGTCCAGAAACCTTTCATCCTGGCTTTCGATGGTCTTCATTTTTTCGGAGAAAACGTCAAAGAAATCATTGATTCCAACGTTTTTCAGGCTGTCGAGCATTCCTATGAGAAGGTCCCTCGTAATCGTTTTTTTGCCGTATTCGAAAAACAAATAATCATTCTTCCCGGAGAAGGGCCTTTTCACCTGTTCAGGGTATACGCGGCAGGAGAACGGCTTGGATTTGTATCCGTGCTTCAGGTGGAGCTCGCACTTCACGTCTTTGTTCAGGAAAACGCAGTCACCTTTCTTTCCGGTCATCTTAAGAACCGGATGGGGATTGAGCCTGAGGAAATGTCTGATTGGGTAGTTAAGACCGGCTATCTTCCTTATGTCCTCCTTGGAAAGGTATATGTCCCATCTCCTGCAGCAGAAACCGCAGTGCGTGCATTTGCTGCAGTTGATATTGTCCGGCTTCCTCATGTCCATATTAATATTTCGCAATATTGCTTAAAAACGATAAGTTGGCGCGAAACTCAACAGAAAATATTAAGATTTCGACTCCCATTTCCCGTGTACGCTGCAGCTTGTCCTCGCCCTGATCTTCTTTGCGTCTGTCTCGAATTCAGCGACAGGGGAGTCTCCCGGCTTAAGCGATTTCCTGAAAACCTTCCCGTCCGCCTCTATCTCTATCCATTTTATGTAATGGTTCTCACGCATCGGGTGGGGAACAGTTCCGGCCCTGACCCTTACGCCGTGATCGGTTTTCTCTATCACCGGCGAATGCTCCCCGACGTGGTATTCGGATTCCCTTATGTTCTTGTCGACCTTCTTCAGCGATTTTTTCACCCTTCTGACCTTCCTCCCCAGAAGGAACTCCCTGAGGCTGAATTTGAATATAAGGAACCAGAGAAGGACGATTATCACTATTATGATGGCCAGCCAGATTATCAGGTTG
>JAFGDH010000036.1 GCA_016932215.1 Candidatus Aenigmatarchaeota archaeon
CCCGCCGTTCGAATCGCAGCTCTCGTTGAAATAGCACCTAGCGCTGCTCGTCCCGCCATTCGTCACGGTGCCGGAATCATAGCACGTATCCGTCGAATGGTCCCATCCGTCTGCGTCATCGGCGCAAAGGTCAGACGGGTTGTAATGGCAGCTTCCAGCGCTTCCGCCGTTGTCGTAATAGCAGTATCCTGCCCCGTTCACCCAGTTGGCGTAGCTGTCGCATGTCACCACAGAAGTAACCAGCTGCCCGTCTTTACAGCTAGTTGCAGCCCCGGTGGAAGTGCAGCTTTCGGTCCAGTAACACCTCGCGCTGCTCGTCCCGGGGTTGCTCACGCTTCCTCCGTCATAACAGTTATCCTTGTCGAAATTTGCTCCTCCGGAATCACCCCACCCATTAGTCGTGTCGCATGAGTCGCCGGACTGGTAATAGCAGGCATTGCCCGTGTCGTAATAACAGAAGTCATCTGTTCCTGTCTGGCTCAGCTGGTTGCAATCAACCCAGTTCACGCCGTCAGCGTTGAACGTCGTGTCCGAGGAGCATGCTGAGAGGCAACATGTGTTCCCGTTGACCGCACCCGAGTTTATCTCGTCGCATAAGGAATCCGCCCCGCACGCATATTCGCACGCACCGTCACCGTTAAGTTCCGTGTTCGGTGCGGTGACCTGTTCCTTGTTGTTTGAATCGCACGAAATGCACGTGTTGTCCGTGTCATCGCACCTGAACTTGTTTGTTCCGGCGGAATCCCCGGCATCCCATGAGCTGTCATCCACATCGTCGCAATAATCCCCGTCGTATCCGTTGCATACGTTGAATTCCGTGTTGCATACATCGGGTTGGTTGGTGTTTCCGGAAGCGAAATTCGTGCAGCATGATGAGTGGCTGGCTGCGCCGCATACGCCGTTTGAAACGTATCCCCCCGCAAGAGCGTTGGAATCGCAGGTATCACCGTAGTCAGCCCCGCTGTCGGAACACTGGTACAGATACCATACCGTATTGTAAGCGGCGAACGTTTCGTCGCAGCTCCATCCCGTTCCTGTCTGCAGCGTGCATATGCCGTCGTTAGTGTAGGAATTGGAATCATCCGAACACCTCTGGCCGTTGTATGACGATGAGCAATCTTTGCACGAGCCCTCGATGCAGTCCTGCGTCCCGCAGTCCGTCCCGGATGTACAAGGTACTAGCCTGGTCCAGTACCTCACCAAATAATTCGTAAGAGATGAACTGTTTGCCCAAACCGTCAAGTTGTGCGGACCGTCGCCCAGCCCGCTGAACGTTCCTTCCCACTGATAATCTGTAAGTGAACAGTTGGTGACGTTGCTCCCGGCATCGACCGAGTATACTGCACATAAAGTATTGGAAGAGAACTGTAACTCGAAATCGTCCGAACCTTCCGTTGCATTGGCGGGTTTAACGATCGTTATTATGACCGGTTGGTCATATTCATCATCTATATCAACGAAGTTCGCCTGGTTGGCTACCATCTGGTACGTCTGGTTAATCCAGTCGGCGCTCCTGGCGATCCCGTTGCTCACCCTTATCTCGTCCATGTAACCCGTTACATAATATGCGCTCATGAAGTTACCTATTGTGGGGTCATTGTCGTTGTCCGTGAGCGCCCCAAGTGCCGTGGTGAATGAAGCACCGTCGTATTCACCGTCTACGTACAGCCTTCCGGTGCTCCCGTCCCATGTACCTACGACATGATGCCACGTATTGTCGTTGAGAGAAGTGGCCCCGGACCCGGTCTCGTCCCATGTTCCGGTGTTGTCATCCATCCTGAAGTTTCCCTTGCTGTCCGCCCCGTTGCAACCGAGCCAGAATCTGGAATTCCCTGTGCTTTTTGCCCTGCCTATATATACCCTCGTTCCGCTGCATGTGCCAACATTAATCCATGCCTCCAGTGTGAAGTCGCTGTAGAAATCGAACGATCCTGGAGGTTCCTCGATGACGTTTAAATAATCGTTTGGGACGAAATAATAACCCCCGTCAACCGCGCCAAGGCTGTTCGGTGTGGCTCCGTTGTTGGATGTCATGTGGCCGTAATCCGTGGAATCATAAGTACCGACCGTTTCCTCCAGATGATGCACGAGGACAAAATAATCATCCCATGTGTCATACATGCTTTCTCCTGAACTCGCACCTGTTTTGTCGTAATACATCGATATGTTTATTCCCGCCGCTGGAAGGGACGGTATCCTTACCCAGTTGTCCGCGCTGGATGAAGCGTACACCCTTTCCGTCTCGTAATCCAGGAGCTCCCCTCCGTTGTCGCATATTGTGTCAATGAATCTTATGTCGTCGAAATCCGTCTCCATCCCGCTTACATAGCTGACGTTTATGTATGCCGGGAAATTCTTCAGAGTCGTGCTCCCTGCGTTCTTTATCTCTATGTTCCTGCACTTGGCGAAGCCCGTGTCCCACCATGAATCGGTAACTATTACCGTGAAATTGGAATCAGCAAAATAACAGTTGGTAGTGTTGCAGGCTTTGCAGTTCCACACGTAAGTGTCGTTTCCCAGGCTCTTGCTGAAATTCACTATCTCACCGCTGGTCACGGACTCGTCTATCGATTCCTGCTTGAAAGACCCGGAGAAATCCCCCCAGAAAGAAACGTTTTGGACATTGTTCACGACGGCCTTGCACGCGAAGTTGATTACACCTTCCACCACCTTCTCGTTGTTTTCCGGCGAAACCAGCGTCACACCGTCATCCTTAATCATCTCCGATCCTATGGTCACGAAATCATCATGGTTGGCGATAATCTGATAACTCTGGTTGATCCAGTCGTCGCTCCTGGCGATGCCGTCGCTTATCCTCGCCTCGTCTATATATGCCTGCGCATCGTAAGTCAAAGGCTGATAGAAATAACCGCCAATGTGAATGGTCTGGTCATTGTCCGTCATGCCGGAATTCAGTCCCGATGCAGAAGTTTCGTCATACTTTCCGTCAACGTATACTTTGATAGTGTTTCCTGTTCTTAAACCGACGAGATGATGCCATTCCCCGTCATTTATCATCGTTTCTCCGCTGCCTGTATATGCTATGTTATCATTGTTGTCGTCAACGCTTAACACGGTCTTTCCGATATCACCGTCAGTGCATCCGATCCAGAACCTGGAGTTTCCGGATCCCGGGTCCTCGTCCCTGCTCATGTAAACGTTATTGGTGCTGCAGCTCTCCGTTGTCTTTACCCATAATTCCAGAGTGAAGTCCCCTGACCAGTCGAACGCACTGCTGGATTCTGTTATGTATACGTAATCATTATTGCCGTCGAAATAATCTCCGCCGTCTATCTTTCCCGGGCTGTTCATGTTAGCTGTTGTTCCGGAAAACGTGCCGTCTAGATTGTTGCTGGTGGAATCCTGGTGGTTGTTGCTGGTTTCATTCAGGTGGTGGACGAATACGTAATATCCGTCGTCCCATGTCCCGGTCATGTCTTCCCCTGAGGACGCTCCGGAATAGTCATAGTAAACGGATATTGTCGTTCCTGATGAGGGGAGAGATGGGATCTGAACCCAGAAATCCGCATACTGGGAAGATACGTATTTTTCCTTCTCGAAATCTAGCACGCTTCCCCCGTTATCGCACCATGTATTTACGAAGCGTATGTCATCAAAGTCGCTCTGCATGTCCGGGGAGTATGAAAGGTTTATGTAAGCCACGAAGTTTGTCAGCGTGGACGTGCCGGCGTTGGAAATAGTGATGTTCCTGCATCTACCGTAATTGTTGTCCCACCAGTTGGTGGCGAGCGTTTCGAATACCTGTTCGCCCTCGTCGAATTCGTCTTCTCCTTCCGGGACCCCTGCCCCCAGATAATCGTAAGGTATCATCGTCCTTACGCCTTCCACAGCGTTGAGTGCATCTATCCTGGGCACGTCTATGGTAAGCGTGAAGTTGACAAACAACGGAATTGGTTTCCCTGTCGATCTCAGCCTGTACCTTATCTGTTCCGGTGTAAGGGAATCGTGTTCGATGAGAAGCGCGGCCAGACCCGAAACGAATGGAACGCTGAGACTTGTCCCGCTTGCGCTTACCTGTTCCCCTTCCAGGCCTTCCACCACTATGTTTTCTCCTGGCGCAAGAACGTCGGTGAAGTAATTCACATTAGAGAATCCTGATATAGCGTCGGACTTGTCAGAAGAAGCTACGCGGATGGCTTTGGATGCGCATGACGGAGACTTTATGGATGTTGACCCGTCGTTACCCGTCGCGGCAATGACAATTATCCCCTTCCCGACAAGCTCGTTGACGTATTCGGCCACAGGGTTGGAATCGCAGAACCCGGAATAGCTTCCCGCGCCGATTGAGATCGAGATTATATCCACCCCTTCCCGTTCGCAATATTCCAGCCCCTTCAGGACGTCAGATTCGTACCCGTTACCGTTTGAATCTATGACCTTCGCAACAACAAGCTCGCTGGAAGGGGCGACATCGTCGATTATGCTGGCCACCCTGGTCCCATGCCCGTGGTCGTCCCACGGATCGGAATCATTGTTAACAAAATCATAACCCCCGGCGTAATTCCTGATCACGCCGTAATCCACTCCCGTATCGATTAAGCATATCCTGGTCCCTACTCCCTTGGGACCGATGTCCCAGGCTTCGGGGACATTTATTATCCCCACAGATTCCTTCGTAAGCAGGGAAACCGGCTGATCCAGAAACACCTCATCAACATTAGGATCATCCGATATCTGGGCAAGAGCGCCCCTGCTGATCACTCCGGACTTGGTCGTGCTGGTTCCGCTTCCCTCCATGAACTCGTTTTCCGGAACGTCTATGGTCTGGTCGTCTCCCTTGAAACGGATTATGACTCTCACTTCCTCCCTGCTGACTACCTCTTCCTTCACCTCTTCCCGGAGGCTTTCCATTTTCACGAGTTCTTCCGCCGGGATCGGATCTACCATGGTCTTGTTTTCCAGGAAAATCTCCTGCCCCGGCTGGGAAAAGAACGGGATGTAAGGCCCACGGAAGGATTCCGGCCCAAAATAAGAATACTGCAGTGATACCAGCGATACAACAATCACCAAAGCGATGAATATCATCGCAACCTGGTTTTTATTGCTATAGCTACCCAAGACCTTTCTTCCCATAAATAATAATTATACAACCGTATAGTATAAGTTACATCCAACTGGATAGTTAATCAAACCGTTCCTACAGAAATCGTATCCTTCCCCCCCATTTTACCCTTGTTTTCTATGATCATCTTGTAGTATCCGCTCTGCAATAGCTGGTTGCCTGACGTGATGTTCATTGTTTTCAGCGGAAGCATGACCTTTAGTTCATACTTGTCGCCCAGCCCGTATGAGAAGCTGGGCTTCGGCTTGGTCAGGAATTCTCCTTTTTCTATCATTTCTATCCGATTGTCAACGGCCTTCCACGTTCCCGCGGAAAATACCAGAAAAACTATCGAATTTGAAAAGTTCAGCGAGTTCCCGAATGTATACGTGCCGCCATCTTTGTCCGTCGAAATGGATATGGGATTCTGGTATGCGTAAACGAGAGATACCATCACGTTGTTCAGGTATGAAGACAGATAGAAATGCGGTGGCGAAGTGTATGTGTTTACAGGTAAAGAAACGATACTGAATTCTCCTGCCCCTGGGATGTATTGATTTGCTGCAGTGTCGTTTAGAATGATCTTTACCTGCATGGTCGTGTTCGCCGACTGCGAATGAACCGATGGAACGGCCAGAAAGATCATGAAAACGGTGAATAAAATGACCACCCCGCCCCATGCGTTATTCATCATAATTAAATTATATGGTTAACCGAATAAATTATATTACTTGGGTTTTACCATGTTTTCGAACCATTTCTGCCATTCCTTGAAAACATTGTCAGGTTCCGCCGCACCGACCTCTTCCCTGAGCTTTTCTGTCAGAAGATGATGGTGTATGTTGGAGCGGACCACGTAGTTGGCCTCCATAATGTCCGGGTTCCCGAGCTTGTCCGAAACCTTTACGATGTGTTCTTTCATCTTTGCCCTGAGCATTATGTCATTCCATACGGATTCCCAGTTCCCGCTCCACTCCTTCACGTAAGACGATATCCTGTTTATGACCTCCGACTCGCCATTCTTGAAAGTATCGGAAGGCTTAAGGGTGTCCTCCTTCCCGGAGTATTCCATGAGATTTATGAACCCGCCCTCCTTGGCCGGGTTTTCCTCCCAGTGTTTCCTTATTTCCGTTATCTCCGTCAGCCTCCTGAACCGGTGGAGCCCGTCGGCCGAACGGAGCGATTTGCACACGGGTATGATGTCGGTGGCCTTGAACGAAGTCGACGGGACGCCGAGATCATTGACGACCCTGTCGTAAACGCCATAAGCGCTCTCGCCGTGTATGGTCCCTGAAACGACGTTGGACAATGCACCTATCCTCATCGCCTCGTACAACGCTTTCGCTTCGGTGCTCCTTACCTCGCCGATGATGAGGGCGGAATCCCCCAGCCTCAGTGCCGTTCTTAATGCTTCGTCAGCCGGCATCTCCGATTCCACCCGAGTGATGACGGATCTGGATTTCAAAGAAGCAATATTGTAATGGAGGTCCCTTAGCTGGGCTACCGGGAGCTCGAGGGTATTGTGAGCAAGAATATTTTCGCAAACGAAATTTTCCGTGTCAGGAACAGATATATCATAAACATATTTCGAGTCGTTCTTGACAACCTTCACTGATTTTACCTGATCCCATAAAATATCTGACTTTGCCATGTTGCTCATGTTCTGAAAAAAATCAACATCTTCGTAATCCATGAGACCGCTTATTTTTCCTAATTGGACTCTTCCTATGTTGTTTTCTCTTGTTATATAATCGTGTCCATTGAAATGCTGGTAACCGAGTGCAATTTTGTTCTTCACCTGTTCTGGGACCGGTATGACGTCACTTGAATCATGCGTTGAAATTTTTGAACACAGAGCATCGAGCCTGTCTAGTTTTTTGGTTTGAATCAATGATATGTCCTTTTTGAAACATTTCAATGAACTCAATGCACTGATTCTGCAATGGTAGAACCCATCCCTTTCGTTGCATCTTCCTATTATACCGAATCTGAGAAGCAGGGTCTGTACGTCTTTGATCAGATTTTCCGAGCGCAAGGATAACATTATCTCTTTGTAGGAAACACAACCATCCCCGCTGAATAACCCATTTAACAAATGGCCTATCTGTTTATTTGAAAGTCCGTGAACCCATCCTGGTATTCTCTTATTGAATGCGTTCCCCTCCAATTCAAATACATTTTTCATAACCTGTTTCAGTGCCTTTGAATTCAACATCAATGAAAAATTATCGGAATGCGTTCTTGGCTTGATCCCGAACATTTTTCCCACTTTTCTCACAACGTTTCTTGCTTCCTCTTCACATACTGATAAGATAACGGAATTCCTGTCATAACATCCGTCCGCAATCCAGAGACCGACGAAAGTCAAAAACTCCTCGTTTAACGGGATTCCTGTCTTTAACGGAATGGAAGATGTCCTGTATTTTATTTTCAAATCGCCCTTTTTCAGGCGGCAACCCTCTTTGATCGCTTTTTCAAGAACATTGACTGGTATCACGGATTTTCTCTTCCATGTTTGTGTCACACCTTTGAGAGGGCCTTCTATGAAATATCCCATCCCCTTCGCTATTTCTGAAAGCAGTTTTTTGTTTTTATCGACAAATTCACTCACTGAAGGACCCGTGATAAACGCACCTTCCAATCTATCGATGTGGTCAATAAGATTTATTGATTTTTTACCCTTTGTTATTACTGGAAGTATTCTTGGGGTAACTATATGATCTCCTTTTTTGAGTTTCCTGCATTCCACGCTTTCAGTGTATCCATTTTCTCCCATGGTGAAAAGCGAGTGATCTCCGGTTACTCTTATTTTCCTTCCGGTTCTGGTTTCAACCTCGTATATGTTTTTATTCACTCTGTGTCGAATGAATTTGCTCACTTCAGAAAGTATGGCTTTTCCTTCTTTGTTAATGGAAAATACCTTTATTTCTTCCGGGTTCTTTGCTATTTCCCTTCCGAGGCTTTTTTCACCGTAATTTTTTATCATCTCATCTACAACGTCACCAATCTTCCCCTTTTCTATTTTGCCGTCTTTTTCGTATAACAATTCACAATCACCAGTTACACTGTCTTCTATGGTAAGTATCCTCGTCTTCGGGAGGAGTTCCAGCATGAGTGAACCCAGAAGGCTCGTTTTTCCTGCTCCCCTTCCGCCGGCCACGAGTATGCTGACCGAACCGTCTATCAGGAAAGAAAGCAATCCCGCTGCCAGGGGGTTTAGTGTCTTGCTCTTTATCAGAAGAGGAAGTGTCCATGGCTTGTCCCTGTGCCTCCTTATGGCGAAACCGAAACCCTCCGGTGAAAGGTTCTTCGTTATCACCGCGAACCTGGCCTTCCCGCCCGGGACCGCGATGTCAGTGTCGAGAACCGGGTTCGCTTCGTCTAACGGCCTTCCGGACTGTATTCGCAGACGCGTCGCCCATGATTCAGCATCCTCTTTGGTGGGGATGAGATTGGTTATGCACTCCTCGTAGTCCCCGTGGAATATCAGAATCGGAGATGTTTCGATGGGCGAGTTTATGTATATGTCCTGTATTTTTTCATCCCCAAGAAGCACCTCTAGCACTCCGAGACCGGCGGTGTACCTTGTGAGTATCTCAGCTAGCTGGTTGAGGTCTTTCGTGGAAAGATAGACACCGGATTTGTCCGCGACCTCCCTTATCATGTCCTTTCCGATGTTGTAGAAAACCTCCCTCACCTTTTCCGAACGGACGAATTCCGCCGTCTTGGGCCGATGGGTAGCCATGTATCTTCTGGCGGTGTCAAGGACAGTGTACTTGTCCTCAGGAAGCTCGAATTCCGGGGGAGTGACGTGATAATAATACGATGACGTCGTCGGAAGCCGGTATATCTCCACCTGTATGTCATTCACCTTGTACCTGTCGACCGATTTTCCGGTTTCGGGCGGGGTGATCATGTACCTCGTGAGCATGAAGTTCGGCCGGACGGACGGGGTGAAAAGCTCCCTGTAAAGCGAGCGGTCCCCTACGTGGTATCCGGACAGGTGTTCCTTTACAGCGTTTATCATTTTCGTCCTTTCCATCTTCAGCTTGAGCGGTTCTATTATTTCCTCCTTGTAGTGCCTGTAGCAGGCGAATCCCCTGTCCTTCCTCTTCATCTTTATCATGAGGTTCCTGGATTCCCTGACGAGCTCCACGTACGCTCCTATGGGATCTCTTCTCATCAGATTGATAAGGATATACTGCAGCCTCTGGCTGAAATCCGGGTAGAACCTTTCCCACTTGTCGGGCCTTATGTTCTTGTATGATATCATCCTCGTCCTTACTATCTCTTCGACGATGTCGGCTATCTCTACCAGCATCTGCACCTGTTCGCCGCTGTACTCGTATTCCCTCTCCTTGACTAGAACGATCGACAATACCCTCTTCACAGAAAGAATCTTGTCTATCACGTTGGCCATCACGCTCTCGAAGTCCTCGATGGAGGCGCCGGTTATTGAGCCGAGAAGATTGATAGTGAGCGTTCTGGAATCCTCGTCGTAAAGGTACCCCCCCTTTGTTTCCTCGGTTTCCGCCATATCCAACACCCATTCCGAATGACGACCTTTACAAGACAATGCAAATCGTCACTTTTAGAATGACGACTTATTCAGAACGATAAAAGTCGTCTTTCCTCAAATACGATTGACGACTTAATCCGAACAATACAAGTCGTCCTTCGCTATTAATAATTATTTATCTTGATTAATAAAACTAATAATATGGCAGACGAAACAGCGGATAATTCCGGAAAATCATTTCTTGAAAGATTCAGGACAATCGGGAAAAAGCTGAACCCAGTGAAAGAAAAAGTAAAACCACTGACCGGAAAGTTCAAAAGTGCCGGGAAAAAAATCTCCAAAATCACTGAAAAGCTTCACATCAAAAGAAAGAGGAAGAGCGATATCGAGAAAAAGATAGAGCTTCCGAAAAACGCCAAACCGGCGATGCCGGAGATACAGAAGCTTTTCGAGAAATACGAAAAGAGCACGATAAAGCCGGAATTCCGTTTCGCCGTGATGGGGATCGGTAACGATCTCAAGGGTGATGACGGGGTGGGGTGGTACGTTATCGATAAACTGAAAAAAATCCTCCCGAAGGAGAATGCCCTCCTCATGAAGACGTCCACCCCGGAAAACCACGTCAAGGACATAAGGGACTTTTGCCCCGGGATACTCATAATAGTGGATTCCGCAAGCTTCGGCGGAAGGCCCGGTCAGATAAGGAAGATAGAGGAGCACGAGATACAGCGGATATTCTATTCGACCCATACGACACCTTTAACGATATTCATGAAGCTCCTGAAACAGGACATACTGGCAACAAAGGTAATAGTTATCGGGATCCAGAAAAAACAGACGGAGTTCGGGATCCCCATGTCTTCCGGCGTGAAAAGGTCGGGTGACAGGATAATAAAGATGATATGCGATCTTAACGACACCAAGACCATGGAAAAGGGTATGGACGGGGCGATAATGAAACTCTCTTCCTCCGGCTCGTCGCCGGTGAAAAATATATTCAAGAAATAGCATCAATTATTTTATCCGTTTGTTTTCAGGTTCTCCCGGTCATAATCGGTGTTCTCGTATTTCTTCCCGAGCTTCACGCTCTTGGGGTTGGTGGGACATACGTCCTGGCATTTGCCGCAGTAAATGCATTTTCCGATATCGACTTTCCATTCCTTCTTTTCCCTGTTGATCGCTATCGCCGCCGCGGGACAGTTCATCGCGCATAACATGCAGAATGTGCACGTCTCCTTGTTGTGCTCAACACGTCCCCGGAATCCTTCGGGCAGGATCGGCTTCTCCTTGGGGAACTTCCTGGTCACCGGCCTGCTGATCGCCCGTTTCAGCGCTTCACCGAGAAGTTTCATAATTAATGTTATTATTTAAAATCAAATATAAATCCCCAGCAGAACCCTCGCCAGATCTATCAATGCGAGCGGTCCTACCACATACCATAGGAGTCGGAGCGACTGTTTTATCCGGAGCCTTCCGAAGATGGTTCTTACCACTATCAGCAGGAAAAGCAAAGCCAGCGAATTTACCGCAAACATGAGAAGGTTGGTCGCCCCGAGGAAAAGGACTGCCCCCATGGATATCATCGTCCATACCATAACCCCCTTCGCCAGCTCGTGCATGGCCAGCCTCGGGCCGGAGTACTCAGTGAGCGGGCCGGCCACTATCTCCTGTTCAGCCTCCTGGATGTGGAAGGGCGGGAGAGAGAGTTTCCCCTGAACACTTACGAGGAAGGAGAAAAGAGCGAAGGGGAACTGCCATGCAAAGAAGGGAGAGACGCTGAAATTCATCATGAGCCCCACCGTTATCATCGATATTACGAAAGGGAACTCAATCGCGAATATCTGGATTATCTCCCTGACCGATCCGACCGATGCGAAAGGATTGCCCGTCGCGAATCCCCCTATGGCGAAGAACAATCCCGCCATTATCAGCATATATATTACTATAAACAGATCACCCCCGAACGATAAAAAGGAGAAACCACCTACAGGAAGGAATAACAACACAGTAAGGGCGGAAGCGAATGAAATTATCGGTGCGAATGTCATAATCATACCAAACGAGTCTTTTGTCGTTATGTTCTCCTTCGACATGAGCTTGACGAAATCGAGGAATGGCTGCCATACCGGCGGGCCGATCCTGCTGTGCATGTGCGCGGTCACCTTTCTGAGTATCCCTTCATACAGAAAACCGAATATTATGGCTGAGACCAGGCCCGGAAAAACGAGGGCATGCAGCAGCTCGCTAATCATGGTGATGCCCCCCGTTCAGTTTATGGAAATCCTCCTTCCCGAGCACGGTCTCCTTTCCCTTGGTATTGACCAGGGTTACCCTGTCGGTGCATGACATGCACGGGTCCATGGATGCCACGATGACCGGTATGTCGGCGATCTGGTACCCCTTCAGTATGTGTCCGAGCATGTGAAAATTCGCATATGTCGGCGTGCGGATTTTGACTCTGTACGGGCGATCTCCTGCCGATTTTACATAGTACGCCAGTTCCCCCCTCGGGGCTTCCACCCTCGACATGGTTTCGAGACCTTCCCCGATCTTTATCATCATCGGAAGCTTCAGTGCGATATCCCCCTTCGGGATTGAAAACAATGAATCCCTTATCAGCTTTACCGACTGGATGCATTCTTTAAAACGAACGACGTTCCTCTCCATCACGTCTCCCCTTTCCCCGATTACAGGCTTGAATTTCAGATTTTTGTATGTGAGGTAGCCCTCGTTCCTTATGTCATAATTCACTTTCGACGCTCTCGCGCATGGCCCGACCGTATCCATCTCTGTTGCCATTTTCTCTGACAGTATTCCGATGCCCTTCGTCCTTCTCTTCACGGACGAATCCTTTTCGAAAACCTTTACGTAATGGTACAACCGGTCTTCCAGCTTTTCGAGACCCTCTTCGACCTTCCTGATATTTTCCGTGTCCAGATCCCTCCTCACTCCGCCTATGGTGTTCATGCTGAAATGGACCCTGTTCCCTGAAAGCATTTCCAGAAGATCCATCGCTATTTCCCTGTCCCTGAAGATGTAGTGGAAAAGCGTGTCCAGTCCCATCTCATGCGCCACCAGCCCCAGACAAAGAAGGTGGGAGTGAATCCTTTCCAGTTCAGATACTATGACACGGATGTGTTTGGCCCTGTCCGGAATTTCTATTCCCATCAGCCTTTCCACGCCCTGTGTGAAAGCGGAAGTGTGGAAGTTCCCGCATATTCCGCAGACCCTTTCTGAAAGGAACACGGATTTAGTCCAGGACCTGTTTTCAAGGGCTTTCTCTATCCCTTTGTGGTTGTATCCGAGTTCAAGACCTTCCAGGGAAACAACGGTTTCCCCCTCCACCCTGAGTTTCATGTGAACCGGCTCTATCAAAGCAGGATGCTGTGGTCCCACCGGAAGGAAAAAATCGTGCATAATTAATTATGGCGGACTTTTAATAAATTGATTAATTATTTATACCAAGTATTGGTAATTATTATTATGAGGGGTTTGCTGGTCCTGGGGCTTGTTTTAACACTGCTGTTAATATCCGTGTCAGCGCTGGCTCTGGAACCTTCCATAACGGTCATGCCGATTGACAAGCTGGTTTCCGCGAATTCTTCCTTCATTTTGCGTGTCAATCCCAACACCATTCAGAAGCCGATAAGGGTCACCTGGAGCGTTATAGGGGGAGGGGAACGCGGACTCGGGTCGTTCCCTCTGGTTGACGGCATAGGCTTGTGTTATTTTTCGAACGTGGATGAAAACGCCACGTGCGGTCCGTCTCCATTCACGAAATCCGGCGAGCAGCAGCTTTACATAAACGTAATCACGCCGACAGGGATAGTGAACGCGACCAAGACACTTAACATATCCAAGATCTTCGTACCGCTGAACCACATCACGGTTGTTGACAACGTTATATACATAAGGGTAGGCGGTGATATTGACAGCGGATATACCGTTACATATCACGTTTATACCGGCGAACTGGACTATGTCGCCCAGAGAAGCCTCTCGTATGATCCGATAGAAGACAAGCACATGGGAAATTACACATTCCCCTCGGCCGGGGTCTACTACGTCTTCATCCAGGCGGTCAAGGGAGACAGTTCCGGAAGCAACGTTTACAGGGTTTACCTCCCTTCATCCGATTACGTCAACATGCAGTCCGGGAAGGACGTTTACTGGCTCGGAGAAACGGTCCAGATATCAGGTGATGCCAGCCAGACTGTCTCAGGCGAAATACTGTTCCCGAACAAATCGAAGGCGATGAACTTCGTCCCGGCGCTTGACGCCGGCGGCAGTTTCACTAAAACGTTCAGTTCCCTTTCCAGCTGGCCGGAGGGAAACTATTCCGTCCATGTAACCAGTCCCGTGGACAAGACCATATACTTTTTGCTGCAGGACCTCATAGAAATCACCCCTTCTTCCGTTTCTGATCTCGTGAATAAATCTTCCAGCTACAGGAAGACGCTCGCCGTCAGGAACCTCCGTGACGTTACGCTTAATCTTTCCCTTATCACAACGGGGGACATAAAATCAAGCCATGTTTCCCTTTCCAAGACACATCTGGCATCCCAGGAGACCGGGAGCCTGATGATAAACGTTTCCAGCGTTGACAATAACATGGAAGGAACGGTGAGAGTCATTACGGGAGGAATAGAGCTTGCAATACCTGTAGAAATTCTCACCGAAGAAAAGAAGCCGGGGTGTCCTGAATGTCCTGAATGTCCTGAATTCACGGGAGGATCAAGCGTTCTTTCCGTTACGAATTCCCTCGGGAGCAAGATGATTTCCATAGAGATGGTGGAGAATTCTGAGTTCACCGAGACGATAAAGATAAAGAACACAGGATCTTCTTCGCTGTCATCATTCTCATTCTCCGCGGGCGGGGACCTCAGCTACATAGAAAGCGACATGAGCATGGAGCTGAGCGGCGTCTCCGTTGCCGGCGGGAGTTCCGAAGAGGTCGATCTGGCAATAAACCCCTATTCCTCCGGAACATACAGCGGACCGCTTACCATAACGAGCGGCGGGAACTCGGATTCGGTCTACATCCACATTATAGTGTATCCTGAAATGTATTCAGACATACAGAACGCCCAGGACGACCTGCGACAGATGCAGTCATCCCTTTCGTCCACGCTCTACAGCACGATAGACTCATACCTGAGAGATGCGGACTCGGCATATTCGCTGGAAAATTACCAGGAGGCCCAGGCAAAGCTGGACAAGGCTAACGTTCTTCTCAGCACCGCGAGAACGGTAGGGCTTTCACCCGGTGGAGGCGGCGGCGGGTTCGACCCGACAATAATAATAATCATAGTCATCGTGATCATCGCCGGCGTGGGAATCTTCTATTTCCTTAAGATGAGAAAGGCTGGCGGGGGATACTCAGGAGAAGATGGCTACGAAGAGGGCGGGGAAGAGGAAACCTTTGAGAACTTCTGAATTAAGTGAGACAATCAAAATCTCCATTCTTTCAATCCTATTTTCTCAAAATCAATTCCCCTATCCAAATAAAACAAATGGGAATTACATCCGCAATCCGAACAGCCGAATCCCTTTACCTGTTCATTATCAGAAAATTTCTTCGCTATGTCGCATTCCTTCCTTCCGGAAGATTCGATATAAAACACCTTCTCTATCTCTGCATTCGCAAGAAGATAATCGATATGCCAGTGTTTTTTCTTCTCCTTTCTCAGATGCCTGGAAATCCTCCCTTCCAGTGAATTCAGCGCCGACCCGACGTATGCATATCGTCCCTTTCTGAAATTTATCTTTCCAAGTTTCCCTATCTTAATTTTCTTGTTGGAATCCAATCCGATCAGAATAATATAACTCCCTTTCATTGGTTATTATTGGTGAAAATTAATAAAACAATTCCTCAATTAATAACATGGGAAAAATCAAACTCGTCTTTTTTGACATGGAAGGCACGATCTTCAGGAAGACCGTTAAAACTACCAGGGGGAATTCCGCTCCAAGCGCTTGGTATCTGCTGACGAAAGAGCTCGGTAAAAAGGCATTCGAAGAAGCGGAGAAAAACAGGGACAGATGGACATCAGGCGAAATAAAGGGTTATGTCGAGTGGATAGACGTTACGATCGAGCTGTTTAAAAAACACGGGCTGAAAAGGGACTTCTTCGAGAAGGTCATGAATTCCATAGAATACCATCCCGGTGTCAGGGAAACATTTTCAGAACTTCGGAAGAGAGGTTACCTGACCGCGATAATTTCCGGAGGTTTCAAGTCACAGGCAGATCGGGCGCAGAAAGACCTGAAAATTGACCATACTCTTTCCGCATGCGAGATTTTCTGGAACAACGACGGAACGATAGATCACTGGAATTCCCTGCCGTCAGATTACGAGGGGAAGGTTAAAATAATGAAGCTTCTGATGGACGAGCATGGCCTGAAATCGGAACATTGCGCCTTCGTCGGGGACGGGAAGAACGACGTTTTCCTGGCGAAAAAGGTGGGAACGAGCATCGCATTAAATGCCCCGGAAGAACTGCAGAGGGTTTCCACCCATTCGATAAACCAGCCGGAAGGAAAGGAAGACTTCAGGGATATCCTGAAATACCTGAAATGATCATTTATTTCTTCGGTTCGATCTCCACGACCTTTATCTTGAATATGAGCATCTTTCCCGCCATCGGGTGGTTCAGATCCAATGTGACTTCTTTGTCGTCTACGTCTTTGACGGTCACCGGCGCATGCGCCCCGTTGGGGAGTTCGACCGCAAGCACCATTCCCTTTTTCACTTCCTGGCCTTCCGGTACCATGCTCCTGGGCATCTTCTGCACAAGATCCGGCCTGTATTCACCGTAAGCGTCTTCCGGCTTAATGGTAACTTCCTTCTCTTCACCTTTCTTCATTCCCATTACACCCTGGTCGAAACCCTTTATAACCTGGCCCGATCCTACCTCGAATTCCAACGGATGGGAGTGATCACCATGCTTTGAGCTGTCGAAAACCTCTCCATCCTCGAACCTTCCCTCGTATTCCACTTTAACCCTGTCTCCCTTTTTGACCGGCATAAAATCACCTCTTTTGATACAAGAACGAAACAATTTATGAACAGAATCGCATAAAAGTGACGTTACTTGTTTTTTATTAATCGTTAGATTCACTTTTATTTAAGTGTTTGGGTTTTTCGGTGAAACAATTTAAATCCCTGTTTTCTTATCTAAAAATGGAGATAAAAGAACTTACCCTCGAAAACCTGGACCCTGAGAATTTCATCCAGGAAAAATCAAGGGAGATTTCTTCCGCTGTCGGTGACGGCATCGCGATAAACGCTTTGTCCGGCGGTGTTGATTCCTCGGCAGTAACTGTGCTTTGCCACAGGGCTCTCGGAGACAAGCTGAAAACTTATTTCATAGACAACGGAATAATGAGGGATGGCGAGCCGGAAAGGGTGGTTTCGCTTTTCAGTAAAATGGGTATCCCGGTGGAGCTGGTGGATGCGAGAAGCGAATTCTTCGATGCCCTGAAGGGACTGACTGACCCCGAGGAGAAAAGGGAGGCAATAACCCAGACCTTTTACAGGAAGGTCTTCTCAAGGATAGTTAAGGAGAGCGGGGCAAGGTACCTTCTGCACGGGACAATATACACGGACGTGGAGGAAACCATTGCGGGAATCAAGAGGCAGCACAACATCCTGGAGCAGCTGGGCATAGACACTGAAAAGGAATTCGGCTACAGCGTGCTGGAGCCGCTGATACAGCTGAGGAAGCCCGCCGTAAGGGAAATAGCTAAGGCGCTCGGGCTGCCGGAAGAGATTTACAACAGGCCGCCGTTCCCGGGACCTGCGCTGGTCGCAAGGGTCATCGGGGAGGTCACGCCCGAAAGGATAGAGACCGTGAGGAAGGCGACCGTGATCGTTGAGGAAGAGCTTTCAGGGAAGGGAGCGTTCCAGTGCATGGCCGTTCTCCACGGGAACAGGGTTACGGGAATGAGGGACGGAAAAAGAGACTACGGGTTACAGATAGAGGTAAGGTGCTGGGACAGCACGGACGCCACTACAGCGAAGCCTACCAGGCTCCCATTTGAGGTGCTTGAAAGGCTCGCCGAACGGATTACGAACGATGTTCCGGGTATAGTGAGCGTCACCTACAACATAACCAGCAAGCCTCCTTCCACTATGGAAGTAGTGTAAATAACCAAAACCCATCAAACGATCTGATCATGTTTCAGATTTGGGTATGCAGATGGAAATTTTATTCGGGTATTTTTGTTATAATTACCTTATCCTTTTCCCCTTCCACCATATCTATAATTGTGTCACAAATATTTTTTTCAATGAGATGATACCTTATTCTTTGCAGAGACATATCTGTGCCGTGTCTGTAATTAAGCTCGAATATGGCACTTTCATCCCGAGGAAGATTTTTTATTATTTCTGCTATTTCCTTCATCCCTTTCACAGAGTATTCCGGGTCTGTCCCACCGACCATTTTCCTTGCGGCTCTTCTGCCGCCGCCGACTTCCCCGCTCGGCAGATATAACGTTTCAAGATTAACCAGGCCATCTTTGCCTTTTACGGGTTCGTACACTATATCGAAACAAGAAATCTTCCTGTAACATCTTATTCCCCTGGTTTTTGTGTTCAGAAAACAGGAATCACCGTTTACTTGTATTTCTTTTATTGGCATGTTTGAAGATTGAAAGAAAATCTTTTAAAGCGATATTTTACCTACTGCTTCCCGAAGAATCTCCTGAATGCCGGATGCATGTCTTCCATGTGCTGCATCGCGATCTGCTCGTACAGCTGGTATACGATCATCACGGCCAGTAGTATACCTGTTCCTGTTCCAAGCGCTCCGGTGAAGTCGGCGAAAGCCGCCAGAAAGCCTACCGCCGCTCCGCCCAGTATGGCTAGCGCCGGTATGTACCTGTTAAGGACTTTCTCGATTATGCGGATGTCCCTTCTGTAGCCCGGTATCTGCATGCCGGTGGATTCTATCTGTTCCGCCACGCTTTTCGCGTCCATTCCTGCCGTGCTGACCCAGAATATCGAGAAAACTATCGCCCCTCCGATGAGGAACATCGAATACGTTATCAGCCTGAGAACGTCCATGGCACTTATGGTCGCGAGCGCGGTCAGACCGAGTGACGATACGGTGGCGAACCAGAGTGCACCCCCGAGTATTCCCATCCCGATAACTATTTTCCAGCTCCCTGTCTTGCTCTTCCTGAAATACATGAACAGCGCGCCGAGAAGAGCGAACAATCCTATGAATATCATTAAACCTGCTATAGCCTGGTTATTCGGTGGGATGATAAACATTATCAGTCCCCCGCTAGGGCTGCCGGAAGAATCGAACACCCCCAGCCATTCGTTCCCTCCAGTCTGCGATATCATTCTTGCGAAAACCTGCACATTTGCCAGGAGGGCCGCAATAAGAATAACGGGTATGTTTGACGTGTAAAGGAATTTCAGTGGCCACCTCCTCCCGAATCCTCTTATTGTGGAAAAGGCAAGCGGTATCTCTACCCTTATCGCCTGAACGTATACGACAAGCATGAAAACTATCACGGTGGCTATCACCGGCAGAAGCATCAGCAGTGCAGCCACGGGTTCCCCTGATCCGATGAGGATGCCCGCGCCAGGTATGAGACCGTTCGGAAGGTTGTTCGGACCCATCGGCACGCTTGGGTCGGAAAGCACCGGGTTGAAAGCCCTTATTATCATGCTCTTTGCTACCCCTGCCACGATGAACAATCCTACGCCTGAACCGAATCCCCATTTCGAGACCAGTTCGTCCATGAATATTATGATCCATCCGCCTATCGCCATCTGGAGAATTACTATTCCCATCAGGCCGGGCTGAGCGTTGACCGCCCCGAATGAAACGTAAGCCCATCCCTCCACGAGGCACAATATTATCGCCAGAAGCTTCTGGGTTCCCTGGAATAACACCCTTCCCTTGTCGCTTCTTATGTCCCATGGTATGATCTTGGAACCTACCATGAGCTGAAGTATGATGGAAGCGGTGACTATCGGCCCGATACCCAGCGTTATAAGTGAACCGAACGTCGAACCGAGAAGGATCTGCAGATACTCGAGATATTCGTAAGTCCCGCTTTCGATCCCGTATATCGTGACCTGCGACATCACGAAGTATATCAGAACAATTATACTAGTCCACTTCAGCTTGTCACGGAATGTCATCTTCTTGATCGGTTCCGCGACTCCCGGAAGCCTCTTCAGCAATGCTATGTAAGATTCCTCTAATGGCATATGGTTTCACTTTTGATTCCCGAATTATAATATTTCCCCGGTCCGCTTAAAATATGTTTGGAAATATTACCTATTATTTGATCTATATAATTATATATTGAAAGAGCTTTGTAGAATAGATTTTTAAATCTTTCCTGAAAGTAGATCAGACAATTAACTTTAATTCTTCTCTTCCGTTTCCCCGGAATCCTCTTCTGTGTCTTCGGCGATCTCTCCGGTTTCCTTTGGTGTTTCCCCGGTTACTTCTTCCCCCGGAACGAATTCGGCCACTACCTTCCCCCCTGCGCTCTCTATCTTTTCCTGCGCCTTCCTGGAGAACGTATAAGCCTTGACGGTCAGGGCTTTCGATATTCTGCCCTTGCCGAGAACCTTGTCGTACCCGAGCTTCCCGAGATCGATCTCCTTCCCTTTCGCCAGCTTCTCTATCTCTCCGATGTTTATGACGGTGATCTCTTTCTTGTTCTTCGGGACGAATCCCCTGGGCTTTCCGATGTGCTCCGGGCAAAACCTGTTCACCCAGCTCTTGTTGTGCTTCTTGGTTCCCGAGAATCCCTTACCTCCTCGGTTACCCTTTCCCCTGTATTTCTTTATCGAACCCCTGTTACAGAACCTTCTCCCGCGGTTTTTTTCGATCTTTTTCCTGCTTCCCATCAGATCATCCTCTCAATAAGCTCGTTAATCTTGTCGCCCCTGTATCCGAGCGCTCCTCTAGGATAGGGATGTTTTATCAGCCCGTGTCCCTTCACGGGCGGGCTAAGCCTGAACACCTGCTTTATTCCCGTTTCCTCGTTCTTTTTTATTTTACTGATAACAGAATCAACATCCTTCGAAGGTATCTCCTTGTCACCCGGCAGCCTTCCCCTCTTGGTAACCATTTTCCTGAGCGTATCGTCGTTTATCTCTCCCCAGGTCACCCAGTCCTTTACCTTTCTTACCATTCCCTCGAGCGAAGGGTCCTTCCTGATCAGAACGCAGTGGTTTACCCTGCTGAGCCTTAACATTTTGAACGTGTCCTTTATTTCGTATTTCAGGTTCACTTTTCCCCTTATTCGTATCACTGCAAACATCAGAAATCACCTTTTGTGACGCTCAGCCTTTTCAGGGCGTTGTAAACAGCAAATGCCAGGTTCATTCTCGTTGAGGTCTTTCCGTAGGTCTTTACCCACACGTCCTTCACGCCTGCCAGCCTGAGTATCTTCTTGGTCTCGTTGTCAGCCACTATGCCCACGCCCGTCGGGGTGGGGAAGAACTTAACTGTAACGGAAGAAACCTTTGCCTGCGTTTTTAAATGAATCGAATGGTTTCCGCCGCAGTTGCACTCCCACGACCCGCATCCTCTTTTAACGTTTATCACGTTCAGTTTTGCCTGCTGGGCGGCCTTGGATATAGCGACCATGTGTTCCTGCGAGGTAGCCTTTCCAAGCCCGAGTATACCGTTTTCGTTGCCGACCGCTATAAGCGCGGTGAGCTTGAACCTTCTCCCGGACTTGTGCATCCTGGCGGTCATCCTTGTCGGGGTCCTTCTGGCGCCGCCACCCTTTCCTGGGGTCCCGCCGATGTAAATGATCTCCTGCTTGAGATCTGGTATAAGATAATCAATAATCTCCGGCTCCAGTATGATCTCGCCGGCGTTCAGTATCTCTTCCACCGAACCGTATTTGCCCGCAACGACTTCCTTCCCGAGTCTCGTCTTGGGAATCCATTCGATCGTCTCTCCCTGCCTTCTGGACATCCTGTTCGGGATCTGGACGCTGGTTGGCACCTTTTTTTCCTCTTTTGGCTGTTCTTTGGGCTCTGCCTTCGGATCTTCCTTCTTCGCCTTCTTGGGTGCCTCTGCCTTCGGATCTTCCTTTACATCTGGAGATTCCTTTGCTTCGGGCGTCTTCTTCTCTTCCTTCTCTTCCTCTTTCTTTTCCTTTTTATCAGTCATTGTTATCAACTTAATCCTATTAATTATATGGTTACTTATAAAAAGGTATTCCTTTTATTTAAATATTCGTGAACAGCGACGGACAGCTTTTTCTGTGATCCCATGCTGTCAAATGTCTTCTTCCCTATTTTTTGTATCTTCTCCTTTTTTCTATCTGCTCGAATCTCCTGATAACTTCTCCGGACCGGGGGTATTTCACGTATCCCTTCAGGACATTTTTCCAGAACTCTTCAAGGAAATCGAAATGCGTCGACTTTATCGCCTCCTGAAGAAGGAACAGATCGACTGCCTGGTCCTCTATCTTGCTTGAAAACTTCCCCAGTCCGAAATCTATCAGGAATAAAGTCCCTTTTTTGTCGATGATCATGTTCGAAGTCGTCAGGTCGCCGTGTATCATCCCGTTTTCATGGAGTTTCGCTATGATCTCCCCTATCTTTACGCATAATTTCTTCCTTTCCTTCCCTTCCATGCCGTTGAATACGTCCTTGACCCTTGACCCCTCGATATAATCCATGACTATGTTATAATTGTTCGGAGACCATGCCTTTGGCGTTTGGATGCCGGCCTGCCTGGCCTTGGAAAGGAGCTTAAGCTCATGTCTGGTCCTCAGCTTCCGTATCTTCTCGTCAATCTCTGGGATCCTGTACCCCTTGGAGACCCTCTCCTTGACTATTCTTTTTTCGTTCAGTTCCTCCCTGAGATAAAGGACAGCTTCCGCTCCTCTCTGGATGATTTTCATAAAAATAGAGATGGTCCCGTGGTTTATATGTTTTAGTATATTCCGTCGTCTTCCAGCACCTTTTCGAAATTAAGCGTCCTGTCCAGATTCATCAATGATTTCAGAAAATCAAGATATTCCCCGTTCCCGTCCAGCTCTATCCTTACCGTTTCGGCTTCCGGCTTTATCTGATGCGGGTCTCCAATATCCTTTTTGTCCATGAGTTCGTAGAAAGTGACATGATTTTCCCCTTCCTTTTTCTCGACGGCGTAATTGTGCTCCCCGTCAGATAGTTTCAGTATGGCTTCCCCGCTCCTGGGAAGACCGACGGAAATCGTTATATTCCCGTTCGCGAAAAAACGATAAGTCTTGAAATCACCAAGTTCCTCGAAAATCCGGTTTATTTCCCCTTCAATGTTTCCCCATACCCTTCTGCTCCAGCCGTATGCCATAAGAAAGACTGGAAAGAAATAATTATATTTGGTTAATGTTCCACAGCTCGCATGTCTTGCAGACCTTCTGGCTGCTGGTAGGTTCCCTGCATTTCGTGCATTTATCGACCATGTATCCACCGGTTTTCATACCCTTTCTCAGGGACGGGAGCAGCCTGTCGTAGGACTTGATGATCGAGAATTTCGTTCCCGGGCTTTCGCTCTCCAGCTCGTTCAGGAAGTCCCTCACCTTGAATCTCGGGCCCTCCAGCAGCGGGCATTCGTCCTCCTGGATTTCGAGACTGTTTAGGAAGGCGTACAATCCGACCTCCTTCTCCGGGATCTCGCGAAAGGGCTTGATCCGGGGAACAAAAAGACTGTCCTTCACCACGTGTCCTCCCATCCTGCTGAGCCTGATCAGATCGCCTCTCATGTAATTCATCAGTATACCTTGGATCTCGTCGTCCAGGTTCATCCCCAGCGCCAGCCTGGTAGCTCCGAGTTCCCTTGATTTCCGATTCAATAAATAGCGCCGACCGACGCCGCAATAGGTACACGGTCCGCCTTCCTTCTTCTTTCGGATGTTCTTCACTTTTTCATGGAGAGGTTTACCGAATTCCTCTTTAAAGGAAAATATGTGATGTTTTATTCCTAATTTTTTACATAATTTTTTCGCTATTTGCAGACTTTCATCCCTGTAACCGGGGATTCCCTCGTCGATGCTTATCGCGAACATTCGAATGTCCGTTCTCTTCCCGAATATTCTGTGGAGCAGGAGAAGCAGAGCGGTCGAATCCTTACCTCCCGATACACCAACGGCGATCGTCTCGTTCCTCCCGACACTGTAATACTTCGAAATTGTCTTCTTGGCCTTTTCCTCCACGCTCCTGATGAAATGGTATCTGCATAGCCCCCTTCCCTCGTACTTGCGAAATATGACAATCCTTTTTCCACACCTGCATTTGCGCGTCATAACCAGAATTAAGTTAAAGAATTAATATTGTTTTCCGGGGAGGTCAGCGTCCCATCATCCTCTTGTGCCTGTTTTTATAAATTTTTTGCTTGATCTCTTCCCGCATTCCGTCCCATGCCCTTCTAAGGCTATCACTGTGGCTGTTTTCAATATCAAGTATGTCGCATACCCTGTCCCATTCCCTTTTCTTGTGCGGGTTTCCGTTGATATCAGGAGTTATGTGGTCATCCGGCATTATCCAGCCGAACCCCTCGCCATTCGGATAGCCGAAACTTATCGGGGAAACAGGGATGATTTCACGCCCCATTTCCGTAAGAGGGCCTAGAATGTATCCGGCCTTTTTCAGATTAATCCTTATACAGCTCTGATATGCCATTTTAGGGATTTGTGATAAAATTTTATAAAACGTAAGCTTTCCAGACAAACAGATATATAATTAATTATAATAAAAATACAATATGAGGGCTTTTCTGGTTGCATTGATCTGTTTTTCGCTGTTGATTGTACCTGGCGCTTTTGCAGAGGTTTCCACACCCGCCGCTTCAGGCGGTACCTTCGTGACCGAAGATCACATTGACCTTTCATGCACGTTTACGAATGACCTCTACAACGAGACGACCAGCTTCATCATAGAATCCGCGCTGATCAGCCCGGGGATGAGCATACTGCCGTCTATAGGATCAGTTACGCTCGCCCCTTCGGAAAGCCATGAAATAACGGATTTCAGCTTCACGGTCACCGACACCATTCCATCCGGGTCATATTCTCTCTTGGTTAATGTGGTAAAGGACAACGAACTCGTGGAGACGTCAAACTTCGAGTTCACCATTCAGGGAACGACCAGCGCATTTTCCAATCTTAATCTTCAGGTATGCGGTGATCTGGAATGCAACGACCCCAGGAAGATTCACAACATATCCGAGGGACTGGCATTCATCCGCGTGTTTTCGACGGATTCGCCGGAGCTTTCCGGGACAGTACTTTACCCCGACGGAACTACCGCCGATATTACGTTCATCGAGGACTTCGGTGAGGTCTGGTTCAGCCAGCTCGGAACATACAGGCTTTACATACTCGCGGCTAAGGACGGATACGAAAGCGAAACGATGGAAACGGAATTCTACGTCGTCAAGGGAGACTCAATCAGCCTGGAGACATGCGCCGACGAGAGCGACAACGTATGCGACGAGAACTGCCCGTACGGGATAGACGTCGACTGCTATTACACCGATTACCGGGGGGAGCTTGTCAGCCCTCTGGGGAGCAGCCTGATGAACGCGGTCGTCCTTTTGGCCGTGCTGATCATAATCGTTATCGTGCTTGTAATCATCGTTTTAAAGGTCGTGAGATCAAGGGGTGAACCTGTCGGGCAGAGAATCTACACTCGGGAGGGCTACTGAATGGACAAAAGAATCCTTGCTATGGTAATGATCATCGGGATATTCTCAGTCCTGTTCATGTCCCTTTCCGTGAGTCAGGAAACCTCTTCAGGTTTAACAGATGAACAAATACAAAAACTTATCTCTTTCGGGAACTGGGTAAAAAGTAATAAACAAAGTACTTCCTCTAGTCTTTCAATTGAATATTTTGAATATAATATTGAAGACGATAATGGAATAAATTTCAGGGAAAATAATTATAAAAAAATTAAATTGAAAGTTGGAAAATCATCTAATTTAGAACTGGACAATTTGGGTATTGATTTGTATATTAATACAGAAGACGAATCCAGTTCAATATCTTTTTTTGAGAAACGTTTTGACGGTTATAAAAAAACGGGTGAATGGGAAATGGTAATGGGAATTGAAGGAGTCCCTGACGGAGCAAATAGTGTTGTTTTCAGTGATGAACAAATTTATGCCGCAAACACAGCACTTATGGAAATTGTGGATATTGTGGGGAGAGAATTGGGGATTGAGTGGTTTGGAGTAAGTCAGCCCACATACGAAGGTCTCAGCATCACCCAGATACAGACGATCAGGGACTTTGCCCAAACGGTCGTTCAGAATGCCCAGCAGAACAGCGGGGTGACAGAAGATGATCAAAAAACCGAATATCTGATAGAGCCACTGGCAGGGCAGGACATGTACCTTGTCAGATTCATAGATTTCAAGGACAACAGCCCGGATATCCTGGAGATATGCGTTTATGTCGACCAGGAACATCATTTGTGCGATAACATAATATTCAGGGATTCCAACCTTGACGGCTTCAAAACATCCGCTGATATGGTAAGATACTCGACTTTTGTTACGGACATGCAAGGCGACCAGCTGGATGCGGACCAGAAACAGACCGCAGATAATGCATTATTGTCGACTATAAGCCTGATAGAAAACTCGATTTCCGGCGTAACAGAAACCCCTGATGCCGGAGATCCAGCAAGCACGGAGGAAATGAGGACATCACTCGAGGAATTCGCCGGCCTTGTGCAGAGAAAATATGACAGCCTTTCCTTCGGCGAAGACAGCGATAATTACGATATGAAATATTCGCTCACAAAAAACATAGACGGTGATGATTATCTTGTTGAATATTTTGTAAACTGGGACGGTACTACTTGGCTGAAAATCAAATATTCAGTTAAATTGCTTTTCGAGGTTGGTCTTGACGGATTCAAAGATCCAATTGAACAAATAATTGGACTTAATGGGGTTCCTGTTCCTCCTGTTAATGCTGATGAATATACAGATGCCCAGAAAAACATTGCCAACAACGAGCTTCTTGTCGTTGTCGGTAAATTAAAAACTGTTCTGAAAGCTTCTTCTAAAACGAAATATGTCATAAACGTTGGCATGCTATCAGATAACGTGGCCCTTCAGGTAGAGAATGATATATCAGCTGCGATGTCATCAATCGAGGACAAGGGGTTAGATTTCAAAATACTATTGATATTGAGTTCAAGTTATGATGATGAAACGGAGTCAGAAGTCGAGAACAAACAACGCTTCAAGACAGCCTTTAGCGTACCTTCCGGACAAAACAACTACAACATACTTTCCACCTATTCCAAGGGAACAGACGGGAGGAACAGCCTGGTCCGTTTCTTCTATCACGAGGAAACGGCAAGCAAGCCCGGTTGCAAGGCGTTCAAGGACATAGTTGACTCTCTCACCAAGGACAGCAGCCAGGAAATAACATTCGACGAGTTCAAAACAGAGGTTCTGAACCTTATAAGCAAAATGGAGACATTCCTTACTTCTGATGATTACAATGCATGCGAGGCTGAGGAAGCCGGGGAAGAAGAACCAGAAGAAATAATGGGAGGATTAAAACTTGGAAATGCCACCTACATAGTCGACAGCTCCAAAATCGAGAACGTTATAAAATCCCTTCCCCTGGCCGTTTACCATTACATACCCGGCGGAACATCCAGCTTGTCTGGTGTTGCACCAGATCTCAGATCGGCATTGGAAAAGAAGATAAGAAGCTCTTACATAATGTACAACCCGTTCCTCCTTTACCACGACAACGACCCGGAATCCATGCTCCATTTCATCGACATACTGAAAAAGGAGAACTCCAAAGTATCTAATATTTTTGTAGTGTCGGATGACGATGCAACAGCAAAAGAGATTACCGCTCTGGTTAAGGGGAAAAACATCGAAACAAAGACGATTAAAACCGACATCATTCCGGATTTATGGAAAACAATCGGTTATGACACTATCGTTGTTGTGGGGGATGACATAGACAACCGCGGTTCCCTGATGGGGGCGCAGCTCGCTTCATATTATCATGCCCCTCTTGTCATGTACAGCGAAACCGGAGTGAAATACGATTTCGATGGGAAGAGGGTGATTATTGTAGGGGGTACTGTTCCTCCCAACCAGGAAATGGATGGGCTGCTGGACAAGGCCGGTACCAGAATAGATTTGGAAAGCATGGAAAAGGTGAACAAGCATCTTCAGGAACAGATGGAAACCGACTATATGATACTCGTCAACCCGAAAGACGTCAACAAGGAATACTGCGAGGATTTCACTTTCCAGTCCGCCGGAACCGTCAGCAATCCTTACTGTCACGATTCTCTGGTCGCTCCGTTGCTGGCTTCGGTAAACAACGAACTGATGGTGTTCACAGATGTCTCCCCGGTCAGTTCCGGCCTTGACCATCTGGATATAACTGACATGGTAGTTGACAAAGACAAGAACATTTACATAATAAACGAGGACCGGGCAGAGGGCAAATACAAGCTTTACAAGTACGAGTTCGCCGGAAGCGGCTACAAGACGGAAAAGCTTATTTCTTACGTGGACTTCGGGAACTTCATCCAGACACCTGACAGGAAGCACCTTTACGTTTACGGAATCTCGGTGGAATCTCTCGGTGCTTATTTGCATGCTTATGAAATCGACAATGACCAGCTGAAAGAAAAGACGGAAGCATTCCTCGGAGACATAATGAACGTCACGGAATTGCATGGTGTTCCTGTATTAAACGTCAATTCCGAAATCCTTAGCGTCAGAATGGACAATGACGAAAATCTGTACCTTTTGTATAACTCCAGTAAAATTGAAGTCTTGAAATATGACAAGAAGGGAAAAACATTCGAAATGAAATACAAAAGCATAATAAATGACATCAGCAGATATATTGGAAGTTCGCATTATTTTAGCGTATTTCTAAGCACTTACAAGAACAAGCCGAATCTGGTATTTTTCACAGTGGTTGAAAATTCAGTTTCCAGTCTCTTTAATCTGGAAATATTTTTCGGTGAATATGACGAGGGGAAGAAAACATTCAAGGACCCTGTAAAACTTGACGGCCGCACTGCGGCTTTCATGGCACAAGAAGTGATAAGACAGATGGATGATAACAAGAAATATGATTTCTATGCTGAAAAAATAATAGGAGAACGAAAAAATGTGACGGATATTTACCCGGACTACACCACAAAATCCTTCTTCTACGCCGAGCCTTATTACTACCTCTGGGACGGCGGAGACAGCATATTGGTCACGGACAGGAATATCGGGAGAACGCTCGGAACAATCAACGACAATTACGCGCTCCAGTCACAGGCACACTCGCTTTACAAAAAATTCAGCGATACCACGAAGAAACTGGAGCAGAACGCGAAGGTCGTCAGGGGCCAGGTAAAAACATTCCTTGGTCATGATGAGTTCAAGGGAATGCAGTACCTGACAGTAGTCGGAGGCCCGAAGGCAATACCTCTCAGCGTTTATGATTCTTCAGCGAGTGGCGGACTTCAGACATCCTATTTGAAGGTTAACCTGAACAAGCCCGCGGATTATTATTATTACGCCGACCCGGATGAGGATGGTATATCTCAACTGAAAGTTGGGAGGATTTTCGGGATAACCGAAACGGACACCTCGTCTTTCGTGAACCTCATAACCCTGTACAAGATCAGGGGAAAGATGATAAACGACATTTCTTTAATGGCCTCTTTAACATACACTGAAACGGAAAGGGAATTCATCAGTTTTTACGAAAGCATGAAGGGAAAGGCGAATGTACAGTGCTGGACCATGGAAGGTGAAGGTGAATGCAAGGCATTTTCCACCTCTGCTTTGAAAAGCAACCTGGCGAACAGCGATATAATTTTATATACTGACCATGGTGAAACCGATGCCATTGGTCCTAGCGGGGCTGATCTTTCATGGGCCGATATACCGAAAATGGATGGCTCGCTGATAGTCGCTCCGGTATGCCTGACGATGGATTATTATTCCTCGTTCAAGAACACGCTGTTCGGGGCAAATGCCATCAGAAAGGGTGCAATCGGATACATGGGCGCGGTTAGCGTGAGCCATGCAAACGAGAGCTCTCTCGGGAACGACTTCGTCGGGAGCATAATTTCAGACCTGTTCGGGGACGCATTCCTCAAATCCGCGAACAGCGTTAAAAACAGGATCTCCGGAATTCCGATGAATTTCATGCTTTTCGGCGACCCGACCTTCACCTACTCCGGAACAAAGAAATCTTCTCAGCCGGTCGACCTGACTGAAGCCGAGAAGGGGAAGTGGATAGCTTTCTCCTCGAAAACGCCGGTTGACATTTTCAAGACATGTTACGAAGGGGAAACGACCGAAATGGATTTCAACAGTTACACGAGCATGGTTTTTTCGATGAACAAACAGTACGGATTTTCCGGCATCAGCGAAACGGGCGGGAAGGTGGTTATCGCTCATAATCAGATAATAATCCTTCCGGACTTGGACGGTAACGGAAAAGTCCAGTGCGGAGAGAAAAACTTCGTGGAATCAAAGGCATACACGACAAATTATGATGACTGGCTTTCTAAATGCTACAGCAGCGAAGGCAGCCCGGTAAACCTGAACAACTACTTGAAGGCTGTCGTGCTTTTCATGAACAAAGGCAGCAGCGCATTCTACGGCAAATCCGACTGGAACGATTATTTATTGAAAAAAGTAGGGACTTATTACCCGAAGATTTACGACAAGAAGACATTGTACCTTCCTGACCTGAATGGTGACGGGATAGTGAAATGCTATAGCGGATCTGTCCCGAAAACAGGAACAGTCACACATCCCGGCGGAACGGGTGCTATAATCACTAATAAGACAAATTTAACAGCTGATGAAGAGGCGGTCTCTGAACTGGAAAAAATGTATGAAGAGTACAAGAAAGGTTTGGCCAAAGATGCAGATCCCAAAACTGCTTATTACCCGAAGGCAATTGAAACTGTAAGGAATAGTAATGTTACTGTTACGGGTTATCAGATAAGGCAGTTTGTGATAAAAATGTCGGGAAATCAGTCAGTTCATATCGGACCTTTCGTCTCAGCTGTCTTGAATAAGATTACAGAATTTACTGACGGTAGTCCTGGTTCTGTGAATTCCATTATTGACGTTACCGGTTGGGACCCAAAAAATCTAATATTGATTGGTCAATCTTTGGAAAGTTATGTGTCCCTTAGTATTGTGGGGGATGTGGGTGAATATTTGGGTTATGGATTGAACGGAGGGGAAATATATGCTGAAGGGAAGGTCGGGGATAAGATCGCCAGCTCCGCGAAAAGCGGAAGAATATATATAGATATTGGAAAATCCATGATCAATGAGGACGAAGTAAAGTATGTTTCCGGGAAAATTGACCAGAGCAGTGCTCCTTCGCAGTTCAGTGTTATAATAGAAACATTGAAAAGAGAAGGAAACTGGATTTTTGCAGATACAGAAGCGTGGGTTCAGGTTTGGCCGGAAAAATCCATGTTAAATCTACTGAAGGATTATTATAATAAGTTTAAAAATGACCCTGACTGCAAGGATCTGAATAAAAATTGTTATGACAAGCTTATTTCAGTATTTTCCAATAAGCAAATAACCGAAGAAAATATTAAAGAGTTTCTAACCAAGTTTGACGAGGCTTATGTTACTGGTATACTTTGGAGATGGTCCAATCTGGATTTTTTGATGGTTTTCATGTCAGCCATGTTTGACAGCTCCGTTGAACCAAATTTCTTTTTAAACTTCAAGAGTACCAATATCATAAAAATTAACCCCAGAAACAAGTTCGGCGCTTTCATGAGCAAAAGGAAAGACGTTTATATTAGTGGCTTAAAGATTGGTGATGATCTTGCCTACCAGGCCAATAACGTGGATATAGATATAGAACCTTATGGGGGCCAGACATGCGAAGAAATCAAATCAAAGATAGCCACCGGTGAAGGTTCTCCTTATCAGTTTGTTAATATAACGTGCAGCGGCAAATCGATTTTCTGGATAGAGGAACCTCCCTTTGCGGGGGACTTAGAATCTTGATTAATTTCTCTTCAAACTCCCACGCTCATCTGCCTGACTGTGCACATTTCTGATTGTTCATAATATTTGACCGGATACAAAATCTCCTGGCCTGATCCGGGCCGGATGAATATGAAATACGTCTCCCCGTTGACCGGGAGGTCGTTCTGGTTGCATATGAAATCCAGAGCGGCGAATGTTCTTGATCCGGTTCCGCCGTATATGGAATGATCGGTGTCGCAGTCGCCCTGCTCTCCCGGACCCATTACATATACCTTTTCGATTCCGAGGGGCTCGATGTTGCTGTACTCTATCTTGATACTGGTGTCCCTGCAGACCACATATTCGTCCCTGAGCAACCGGTTGTCCAGATATATCATGAACCTAGGCTTCTGTATTGCTTGGACGGCGTTGGAAGCGATTCCGGAGAAGTATTTTATCTTTTCTAGATATTTCGGATCCCCAGAATTCATGAATTTCTTCTCGTAAAGGTTAGAGAATATATAGCTAAAAATAAGAGAGAACCTGTTCTCAAGGTTTTCGCAGTTCTTCTGGACAAGGGTTCTGGTGGATTTCGGGAGGAAGACGGAATAAATGTCCAGATAGAACATGAAGCCGGTGTAAATGAGACTGGAAGTCTCGTAGGTCTGGTAATTGTAGAGGGAAAAGAAGTCCGGCGAGCCGAGGAAAGAAACCAGTGAATTATAGCTTTCCGTGAGCGTTATGTTGTTTTTTACAGGGACGAATACCGGTGTTGAGCCCGTCAGTGTCGTATAGTTCTTGTTGAAGGAGGCGAGATTATTCCCGAAGAGGAAGCCGGCGTTCTCTTGGAAGCAGAATCCCGTGTCCAGACCCATCCCCTTTATCCCGTCCTTTACCGACTGAGTCAGAATCCCCAGGTCGGACCGGAGACTGAAGTTTACGCTCTTCCTTATAGGGGTGATTTTTATCCCGCTCACAGGGACGGAAAGGACCTCCGTAGTGTTCTCGTCCTTCTTTATGGAAAGGGAAAAGGTTCCTGTGTATTCCTTCATCCCGGAAATTTCTATAACGGGCTGTATCTCCATAGAGCAGATTATCCCCTTCCTGTAATAGTAGTCGCATACCTGCGGGTAAACGCGAAGGTCGCCGGAAAGCTGGAGATCAGGGGTGGTGTAGAATTCCGAATAATCCGTGAGAAGCTCGGCGCGTATCATTATAATGTTGTTTATCAGCCTGCATTCGTTCTCTCCGGTCATCTGGCATTCCATCTCCTTTCCCGGTATGTCCAGTATCTTCATTTCCTCTCCTCTTACAGCGGGCAGTGAGAAGGCTAACAGGATCACCATAATTCCTAACACAGCGAATTTATTATCCATTGTTATCACACGGAACATCGAATCTCTGCACGAGAGACGAGATGGACTCTATACCGCACTTTGCAAAGAGGGAAGAGAAGCTGTCGATGTCGTTTAGGTCTATGCTGCCGCGGAATTCCCCCTGTCCATCTTCTGTGACGACGGGGAGATAAACGTAAAGATTTCCTGAATTCCTGTCAAGAGAAATTATCGTTTCCATGTACCCAACACTCCCCCCGGTCTGGTTGTTCCCGACCGTGAAGATGGCCTTGTAAATGTATTTTCCGGTGGGGAAGAATTCCATCGAATCCGAATACGTCCCTCCGTAAGTGTTGGTCAGTATGAACCCTGACCCTGAGGAAAGGTAGGGATGTATGTAAGCGGTTACCGATAACGGATCGCCCAGCCCGTTTATGCTCTGTGCGTCCCCCGTTACAGAGTAGCCCATCCCCTCCTTCTTAAGCGGAACCCCCATCAGGTTAAGGATCACCCTGGTAGGTATTCCGCCGAGCGTCACGGACTTCCCGTTCAGATCGTCGGCCTTCTCCATGCTGCTGTACACGCCATGCCCCTCGCTCTTTACGTTAAGCTCTCCTATGAAACAAGGTATCGAGCTTTCCAGAGAACCGGACGAATCTGTCCTCCCCAGGTAACACCGGTCAAACAGGACCTCAGCCCCTTCGACCGGGACGCCGAAATCATCCTTAACGTTTATCCTGAAGGGGCAGTCGTCCCTCCTGAAACAAAGATCATTATAATCCTCGTCATACGTCATCGTGTAAGAATTCTTGCACCTTTTTGACGGGGAAGAATCGTCTATGTTTACCATCACCGCGAACTTGAAGAGGTCGTCAAAGAGAGGATCGTCCAGCACCACGACCGCAGGGTAGCGGAAGGAATATGATACATCGAAGGGCATCGTGCATGCATACGAGAACGGGACGATATCCCTTGGCTCTATCAGAATGGGGTTTGGAGTGAACTCAAGATTTGAATCTATATCCCATTCCTCCGGATAAACGAAACCGATGTTCATTCCGGAACTGGTTGTCTGGTAAAAGGGGTTGCCTGCAATTTCGAAAGTGTCGCCTGTCTGCATATGAGATAAGGTGTATCTTATCGCCGTTTCAAGGTTTTCCTTGGTCTTGCTCTCGTCAAGGAAATATATCCTGTCGCACCCTGTCATTATCCCTGAAAGGGGAAGCCACCCGTCGCCGGAAGAATGTTTGATGGATGCCATGGTGATGTTTTCAAGCATCCCCTCCCCGGCAGCCGTCATGAACCCGTCGGAAAATGAGACTATTTCGGAAAGCATTGATGGTATCGTCACCGTGTATATCCCGGGAGAGGAAATATTCTCGATCTGTGTTGGTATGGTAACCCTGAAATCTAAGTTATTCTTCTGTATGTTCACTTCAACGGTCATGTCGTTCAGTGATAAAAGAACGTCTTTCCCGTAGAAATCCATTCTTTCCTTAAGGATGGAATTGAGTCCCATCTTGATGATCTCTTCCAGATCTTTCCCTATGTCCGGTTTTTTGTTCCCGGTGCAGTCTCTCCACACGTTCACATCGGACATCCCGTATTTTACCGTGGAGTTGGACGGAATGCCGCCGTAGAAATATACAGCTTTCATACCAGCCAGAGCGGTTCGCTGGACCAGGTCGTTTATCGAATCAACTATGACCTTCTTCTCTTCCCCCAGACCTGAAATATCGTTGCTTTCCGGGACGGCCACCATGTTTATGACAACGAAAACGGCAACTATGGCGAGAACGATCAGAGCGATTATCACGATGAACTCGACCTGCCCCTTCATACCCATAATAATTATTTATCATTACAGTTCTAAATAATCAAATGGAAAAAGCCATTCTCGTTTTTATCTTTGCTTTTTTGTTAATTCTGTTAGCAAATACATCCTGCGCCGAAGAAATAATTTTTGTCAGAGATGCCGCGGGAAAACTTTCCCAGTCACAGGTGAGTGAACTGGAAAAAACACTTAAAAATTTTCATGAGGATTACGGCTACCATGTTCATCTCTACATTTCCGGGAGGACGTACGAGAGTGAACAAAAATTCAGGGAGTTCGGGGAGTTCGCATTCGAATACGACGGGCTGAAAAATAACATCCCGGCAGGCGGGAAAAATTATAACATCCTCGTTCTTTATTCGGAGAATGTCGGCGGGAGGCCGGTGATATATTATGTTTACGACAAGAGCACCGGGTGCGACATATTCTCTTCCTACATCGACAATTACATACAGGGTTCAGGCAGCCTCAGCGCAAACATACAGTCGAGCGATTTCAAGAACATAGTGAACAACGCAATAAAGACCATACAGACGATAATCAAGACCGCGGGTTATGAATGCAGGGTAAATCTGTGTGATGATATAAATAACGGAATGGACCCGAGATACCCCAATTACGAGTGCGGTATTGTCGGCGGATCAAGCGTTTATCGATGCTATTCCAATACCGGTGACATGATATATTGTTACCATGGCGAAACCTATTCTCCTCCTGTGAATAATGAAGTACCTCCTCCTGAAACTGGTACAAATAATCCCGGGAACGATGATTTCACAACAAATGCGGGAAGCTATTACACTGCCGAAAACTCTAGAAACATGTACAAATACACCGACAAGACCGTTTTCATCGTTTCTGACGAGAAGTGGGAGGATGTTATCAGTCTTCTTCCTTTAACGATATGGAAAAGAGGAAACGAGAAATGCAACTCGGTTTATTACGGTTCTGAAAAATGCGCATATCCGCTGCTGATTTACCACAAGGAGATCGCCGGGCAGGATGCGGATTCGATTCTCGATTTCCTGGACCAGTATGGCGCGGATTACGTCAGGGTAGTGGGATTCGTTCCGGATTACTTCAAGAGGGAGATACTAAAAAGAGTGAATAAGGGTAGCTACCTCGACACCAATAACTATCTTTCCTTCTGGTACACCAGAAACAAGATAGTCTTGACCGAAAGGGATTATAAGACAGCAATGCTCGCGGCTGTTCTGGCTTCGAGGGAGAATGCCCCTCTGGTTTTCACGGACGATCCTAATGTGTATAAAATCATAACGTATGCCGATGTTATAGTTGTCGGGAAGAACCACGGACTGGACAGGGAAAAATTCATCGAAAGCAAAGCCAAAGTGCTTGCTTACTACACATTTGAGCAGCTGCGTGACAAGATGATCTCGGAAACGGACAAGATAATCCTGCTTAATCCGAATGACATTAATAACGAATACTGCGAGAACCTGAGATTCGATCCGGAGCATTCACCCAAAATATCAAACATTTATTGCCATGATTCACTCGCTGCTCCTTACCTGGCTGTGGCCAAAGATGAGGCCATAGCGTTCACTGAAGTGGAGGCTTTCAGCTATGGGATAGACGAAAGGAAAATTGATATTTTCAATTACAACAACCCCGATAAACTATGCAATACGAGGAACAATGAACTGGATAAAAAACTAGATGAAAACGCATATCAGGTTAAGTATGATCTGAAAAAACAGGCAAATAATTTCAACTATCTTACGGTTATATCCTCCCCGAGGGGAATACCACTTAGCAAGAAATCCATGTGTCATCCGTCTCAGGGAGATATATATGATGTAAGGATTTCGTTCGACAAGCTGTTCGTTGATAAGAATAATGACTGGATTGAGGAAAACCCGGTGGGAAGGATATTCGGCGTAACAGTATCCGATACGTCTTCATATATCGCAAGGGACGTTTTTTATAAGAAAATACAAGCATATGTCCCTGCCAACATGGTTTTTATAGCTCATTCTCTTTTTTCCGATCAGAAGAATGTCCCTGTAATTACATATAACGCGATTAAGGCCGGTTATAATGCCGAATGCTATATTTCTGACTATGGTTATAATGCCGATAATGTCTGCTTAATTGGTGTAAAACCGGATCCATACGTTTATGCAAGCAAAAACTTCATAACCTTTGATGATCATGGCGATACTGATCAATGGTGTTTGACTCTGAATGTCAATGAACTCAGGAATATACCTAAACTTGATTTGCCCTTTGTTTTTGCGAACGCCTGCCAGACGCTTAATTATTACCAGTCTTACGGTGGAAACCTTATCGGGGTGAATTTCTTAAGGAAAGGAGCTCTTGCTTACATCGGCGGATTGGGGGTTGTTTACAGCTCGATCTATCCCCCGTTAACCATTAAACATCTGAAAATTATGATGGAAGATGACTTTTCCATCGGGGAATCCTTTTACGTGAATAACAACGAGATTAACGATAATTACCTGTCAGTCTATTCCACGGACCCGTCCAAACAATATATAATTCTGGGTGACCCTACCATAATAATTGACAAAATCCAGAGTTTTGATATAGTCAAGCCATATGGGAGGACATTAGCATGAAAACCAAATTCGTAATCATATCTTTCTTGATGGTTTTTTTGTTTTCTTCCTTTATTGCAAGCGCAGGAATGATAGATATCGATGAAATCAGCGGTACATACTATCCGGGAGATTCTGTAAACCTTTCCGTGAGCATAACCAACGAATACAACGAAACCAAGTCTTTCCTGGTCGAGACTTTTGTGATTTATCCTCGTACTCCCCCGAAACCTTCTTTGAAATCTTTTGAAATAGTAAGCGGAAAAACAATCTTTTTCAATGAAAATTTCATTGTCCATGAAACTATTGACTCGGGGGAATATTTTTATCAGGTCATGGTTTTCGACAACGAAACGGAAGCGGAAAGAAAGAACGTGTCTTTCAGAGTTTCCGGGACCTTGGACACATTCGACGACATTTACGCAAGGACATGTTCCGACCTTGAATGTGATGGAGTGCAGACCGTATTCTTGGTGGGTGAAAAGGCATATCTGGAGGTCTTCAATTCAGAAGACGCGGAACTTGCGGGTGATGTCATTTATCCGACCGGACACAATAACGGTCTCTCTTTCACCGGAGGATTCGCCATGATCGATATTGATCCACCTGGGGATTATATTGTCAACATAACGGCATCCAAGGATGGATACAAAACCAAATCATGGCTAAATATGTTTTCTGTTATGAACGAGGAACCAGAATTTATTAATGACAATGTCTGCGCTCCTGACGGGAAGTGCAGTGGCGAGGAGAATCATCAGAACTGCCCGCAGGACTGCCTGCCTGCGGAAGGGAAAGAATACTATTACATTATCGGTATTATTGTTTTGATTATAGTCGCAGCATCTGCGTTTGTGATTAAAAAATTCAGGTAATTATTTTACATACCCTTCCCGTATCAATGCAGGCAGTATCCTGTTCCTGACTATCGGGGAGAGCTTGGAAGGATTTGTTTTGCTGTCAATCCAGAATATCTTTTCAATCTCTCTGGAAGGTTTCGGGTTGCCTTTTATCCTTCCTAAATACATTTCTATCCTTACCGTCTCATTTCCGCTTTCCGCCGTTACATCTTCGAAAGTCCCGAACAATTCGATGGACTCCATTTCTATTTTAGTTCCGAGTTCCTCCATTATCTCCCTTTCAATGCATTCTATATTGTTTTCCCCCTTCTCAGGTTTCCCCCCGGGGGTTATCAGGAGATCGACTCCTTTTTTCTTTACCAGAAGAAGCTTTCCGTCCCTTATCACGGCAAGCCCGTGCTTGAATATCATCTACCCACCGGATATGATCCTTATCAGCTCAATCTCGTCGTTTTCCCTTATTTTTTCATCCTCCGTTATAATTTCTTTTCCCCTTTTCACCAGGACCGTTTCGGGATTCACTTTCATCTCTTTCAGAAGATCATTTACGGTTTTCCCTTTCATTTTAAGATTTTCCCTTTTCCCAAGATATTTCACGGAAACAGTCATACTTAAATTTAATATAAAACACTAAATAAAGTAATTGCAGTATGATGACATTAACCGAGTGAACCAGTCATCATTCGAAACATATGCCGGGATGGCCGAGCCAGGTCAAGGCGATGGACTCGAATGGATGTGAAGAGGGTAACCAATGACTTCACGGGACATCCATTGGGCGTAAACAACGAAAGAAACAGACCGTGTCTGTTTCGGTTGGCGCGTGCCCGCGCAGGTTCGAAAAGCGTATGAAACAGATTTCATCTGTTTCCGTCGAAATTCCTGCTCCCGGCGCTTCTTTTTTTCAGAATAAGAAATCTAATAGTTGGTTTCCCCTGTTCCGCAGTTCACTTCGTGGTCACCTTCGTCCGCGCAGAAAATCTCGTTCCCCTCGACATCGAAACTTCTGGTTTTCTTTGAAAGAATGTCGGATACGCTGCAGCACACCCCTCTGACAGTGTTCCTTACAAGTGACCTGTAATTGTTCATTTTCGTTTCAATATCATCCGTCAGGTTCATGACTTCCCCAGAACAAGTGTTGAAATCGTTTTTTAGCCTGTCTTCCCTGTCCGTGCAGTCGATAAGATTGTTTTTGGTGTTGACCAGATCCGTTTCGAGGTTGCCGGATTTTTCCCTTTCATTTGCCAGTTCGGTATTTTTTACCTCTATTTCGCTGGTCAGAGAAGCAACTTTACTCTGTAAATCCTGAAGGCTTTTTCCCAGGTCGTTTACCCTCGTTTCAAGCCCTCCGGTGTAAATCATGTTTCCGGTCCAGCTGTTTGCCAGAGAAAAACCGACTACCGCTATGACAATAACGGCGATGAAGGTGATAGCCCTTCTCCCCCCGAATCCGCCGGATGATTGCTGGTAGCTGTACGACGGTTTTTTCTTGCCCTGTGTAGCGGTCAGAATAACCTTAATGAGCTTTCCAAGGTCTCCACCCTTGTCATCCTCACCCATATTGAATATTTGTGAACAAGTGTTAAATACTTGTTTTCCGGCCGTGAAACCTTAAAAATACTTGCCGTAAATTATTAGCATAAACGTTTGAAGCGGACAATGCCTCAGGGCTCGTGGTCTAGTGGCTATGACGTCGCCCTCACACGGCGAAGATCGAGAGTTCAATTCTCTCCGAGCCCATGAAACGCATTTAAAAGTGAAATAGAATATAACTAACTATCTGGGCCGGTAGTCTAGTTGGTTATGACGTCGCCTTGACGTGGCGGAGGTCGCCGGTTCGAATCCGGCTCGGCCCATCATTTCTCGAAACGGGCGACAGCTTTTACTGGTTTATTCAGGCTGTCATTCAAAATTTAATATTTATAAAACAAATATCACCATTAAATCTAATATTGCCCCTGTAGTCTAGCGGCCAATGTTTTCACCGCAATCGCGGTAAAACGGATAAGGATTCCGGCCTTTCGAGTAACTCTCGAAAGAGAGGAGGCTTAAAGCCTATGACTTCACGAAGAAAGCCGGTGACCCGGGTTCAAAAGCGTATGAAGCAGATTTCATCTGCTTCTGGCTGAAATTCCCGGCGGGGGCACTCATTTCTTTTTCATGTGTTAATTTTTAAACACGACGTTCCATATATTAAGTTATAAAAACGATGGACAAAAAACGAGACATGCTGCCATCGAATCAAAATAGGAGTGATTTAATGAAAGAAGAAAAAATTATTGAGGAAGAACAGAAAGACGAAATGGAGACTCAGGAGGAACAGGATTCTGAAGAAGAGGTTTCAGAGGAACCAGCAGAGGACGTTGATGAAGAAAAAACCGAAGATGGTTCCGAAGAGACAGCTGAAGAAGAGCCTGCGGATGAGCCAGAAGAAGACACCGAGGACAATGAAGAAGATGGGCCTGCAGACAAATCAGCTGAAGAGGATTCGGAAGAACCTGAAGATGAGGCAACCGAGGAAGAACCTGAAGAGGACGCCGAGGAAACTCAGGAAACCGAGGGTGAAACGAAGGATAAATTCGGAAGAACACTCTACAACACAAAATGCACTGAATGCGGCAAAATGACTCAGGTTCCTTTCAAACCAAGTGATGGAAGACCCGTTTACTGCAGGGATTGCTTCATGAAGCACAGACCGAGGCGCTTTTAAAACGAGCGTTAAGAACCGTAAAGGCGTCTTTCCCTTTGTTTTTTATTTTTCAAAATCAGTATCTTCTTGGCCTTCGGTAATTTTTGTTTCTGCCACCGCCGCCGTATGATCTTCTTTCACCGCTTTCCCTGGAACTGTGGCTTCTGTGTTTTATCGGGATTTTTTGTATGTACGGGAGTTCTTCCTTTTCCACGTCCACCAGTTCGTTGTCCCTTAAAACACGTCTGAAGTTGTCGTAGTCCCTGTTGGCGAGTATGTTTATAGCCTTCCCTTCATTGCCTGCCCTTGCGGTCCTTCCTATCCTGTGGATGTACTGCTTGCTTTCGGAAGGTATGTCGTAATTGTATACGTGCGAAACGCCCTGAATATCGAGACCCCTCGCAGCGACGTCCGTGCATACCAGGACATAAACGTTTTTGGAATGGAACTTCTCCATTACCCTGCTTCTCTTGTCCTGCGTCAGTCCGCCATGGATGGCCATTGCTTCTATGCCTGCCGCATTCAGGTTGTCCGCAACGAAATCCACGTAATCCCTCGTGTTGCAGAAAACCATCACAAGGCCGGAATGTTCATGTTTAAGCAGATGGACAAGAAGTGAAAACTTCATGTTGTCAGGCACGTCGTAGTAAACCTGTTTCAGCTTTCTGGGGTCGACGTAAGTGACAGCATCCACCTTTATCGGACCACGCATGTATCTTTCTGCGATGTGAGCCAGTTCCGGCGGTATGGTAGCGGAAAACAAAAGCGTCTGCCTCTCCCTTGGGCATTCCCTGATTATCTTTTCAACATCATCTATGAAACCCATGTCCAGCATCCTGTCCGCCTCGTCAAGGACAAGTATCTTAACC
>JAFGDH010000037.1 GCA_016932215.1 Candidatus Aenigmatarchaeota archaeon
AGGGACATTTCCGATACCCCAGCCTTCATCGCCATCAGGGGGATTGCCGCGGGGAGGGTCAGCAGCGGCTTCTGCCACTGCTTCAGCCCTATCCTGAAATCATCGAGTCCCTTGTTTTTCACGGGGTTTCTTCGAGTGTTTATGTCATCCAGAAAACCTATCATGGTTATAATGAGAATGGCGCAGTAAGCCGCAAGCATGTATGAAAGGGTGATTCCGATCGGCATGATGAATGAATTGACGCCCATGAAAAAGAACCCTCCCAAAAGGATGCCGCATATGACAATAAGCCCTGCCGATGTGGGAAGCAGGGGCTTGGATGGTTTCTGCTGGTCCTTTGCCATTATGCCTATTCTGGAAAAGAACCTTTTCATGCTGGGCGTTATGAAAAGCACGGTGAAAAAGGATACAAGAATGCTTATCAGAATCGCATATATCATCGTACCACTTAAATGATTTTTATTATTCAGCTATAAATTAATAGTATGACAGATTTGAATGATTTCGTCAAGAAGGTGAAACAGGCGGAATTAAAGGCGGAAAGATCAGTGGAAAGAGCGGAGTCTAAAGCAAAGGGAATAATAGAAATGGAAACGGAAGCCGGGAAGAGGCTCGTGGAAAGCGTGAAAAGGGAAGCCGTGCTCGAAGGGGAAAGAATGATTTCCAAAACCGAAAGGGTGCTGGAAAAGAATATCAGGGAAACTGAAGCGAAAATAAAGTCGGAGATGGCCAAAATAAAAAGGTCACACGAAAAAAACAGGGGAAGGGGAATTGATGTTGTTACCAAAATTCTCTCCGAATAGCTTATTTTAATTAATTTAGGAAGGAAGCGACAATAATTAATTATGATATTCCCCGCGGAGATGGAAAGGGTTGAAATCGCGTTTCTTTCTGAGGACAGGGAAAGGGTTCTGGAAAGTCTTCAGAGGGAAGGCGTGGTTGAGATAGACGAAACGGACAAGGGGGTGCTCCGGGGGGTGGATGTCGATACGGGAGAAGTTTCTTCCTTGCACGTGAGATCAGAAAAGATAATAAGGGACACTAACGCCAGGGAATCTTTTCTTGGATCCGTCCTCGGAAACGGGAAGGGGAATGTTTTTTCCCTCAAAAAGGAGCAGTTTAACGAGGTTTTCGAGAATTCAAAGAGGTTCATTGATTTTTTCGAGAATAACATCAGCGGAATAAAGGAGAGCATTAAATCGAACGAAAAGGAGATTTCATATGCATTAAATCAGACGGAGATACTGAAATTCGTCCGGGATCTGGATGTTGATTTTTCAGAGATGAACTCGCTGAAAAACGTTTTTTATTTTGTCGGTAAGTGTGACAAGGGGATGGAAAAGGTTTTGGGGGAAACCGTCAGTAAATTCCACGTGTTCAGTCATTCATTCCGGAACGGGAATGATTTCGTATTATTTTTGATGGGAATGAAAAATATCGAAGAATATGTGGGAAAGGCTATCTCTTCGGCGGGGGTTGAAATTTTTGACACGTCCGGTTTCGGGGGGAAGCCGACGGAAATGATCCCTGCTCTGGAGGAAAGGGTTTCGGTCCTGATACAAGAGAATGAAAGGCTGAAAGGCAGGGAAGTGGAATTTCTTGAAGAGTGGTTGCCGGAACTGAAAAAAACAAACTCCATCCTGAAGACATGCAGGGAAAGAATGAAATCTCTTTCCCTGATAAAGCAGACCGGCTATGTTTCCTTCGCTACTGGTTTTGTTCCGAAAAAAAGAAAGGTGAATATAATTAAGGCGGTCGACAGGGCAACACTCGGGAGAATGTTCGTGAATTTCGAAAAGACTGATGAGGGTCCGACGAAGCTGGAAAATCCGAACATTGTCAAAAGATTCGAGATATTCACGAAGGGATTCGGGCTTCCCAAAAACATGGAGATTGACCCGACAATTTTCATCTCAATGTTCTTTCCCGTGATGTTCGGGTTAATGCTTTCCGATGTTTTTTACGGCATGATTATGGTATGCGTCGCGTTCGGGATAAGGCTTTACGCGAAGAATGATCTCACGATGGATTTCTCGAGGATAATGGTATTGTGCGGGGTATCGGCAATGGCATGGGGGTTGCTGTTCGGTTCTTTCATGGGGAATTTCCTGGGTTTTAACGGTCTGTTGCTGTCACCAACAGGAAATCCGGTAAGCCTGCTGTTGCTGGCTTTGGGTATAGGCATGGCCCACATAAATCTGGGTTTCATTCTTTCCGCCGTACAGAAAATCAAATCCCGGAAGAGCGTCATCCGGGAAATATCTTGGTTTTTGATAGAAACAGGAGGGGGATTGCTCATACTTAACATGTTTAACGTGATAAACGGTCTTGTTTTTTATCCTTCCGCTGCGCTTCTTGCTGCCGGCATTCTGATAAAGATCAGCAGGCCTTCCAATTTAATAAACATGATGTCTTTTTTCGGTAACGTCCTTTCATACGTAAGGCTGGCCGCCATATGCCTTGCAACGGCTTACATAGCGCTCACGATAAATCACATCACTTCAATAATTCTTCCCGCGTCGTTCGCTCTGGCCGCGGTTTTCTTCGTGTTTGGTCATATTTTCAATTGCACGATTTCGTCCGTCGGGGCTTTCGTGAATTCGCTGAGATTGCAGTATGTTGAATTTTTCTCCAGTTTTTTCACCGGGGAGGGGAGGAGATTCATTCCCCTTAAATTTGATAAGGGGATAGAACTAATAGAATAGGTGGTGTTTCATGGCAATAGAAGGTCTTGTTGCGGTTGGGGCCGGCATGGCTATAGGTCTGGCTGCGCTTGGTTCTGCGATAGGTCAGGGGAGAGCGGCATCAGCCGCTATAGGTGCAACGGCGGAAGACAGGAGTCTGTTCGGAAAATCCCTCGCACTGGCCGCGCTGACGGAAACCCAGGCCATATACGGTTTCGTCATAGCGCTGCTTTTGCTGCTGTACGGGTTTGGCGTGATAGCGATCTAGGGGTTGATCATGCTTCCTGCCGAGGTATTAAGAATAATTGAATTTATTGAAAATGACAGCCGTAAGAAGGCGGGGGAAATAATAAAAAAAGCTAAAGATGAATCCAAAAAAATCAGGGGTAATTTTGAAAAGATAGGCAATAAAGAGCGGGAAGGGATTCGCAGGGAATATGAAAAAAAGGCGGAGCAGCTAAAGAGCAGGGTTCTTTCCGAAATTGAGATAAAGAATAAATCCACGGTAAAAGGCCTGAAATCATCGATAGTCGATGAGATAAAGAAAGGCGCGGTTGCGAATTTAACTGGAAAGGAATATGAAAAATTATTTTTTTCACTGATGGATAAATCAGTCCGGGAAATCGGGAGGAAAAACCTGGAGGTTTCCCTGAGAAAGGAGGATGTAAACCTTGCGAAAAGATTCAGTGAAACAAATAAAATTAAAATCGATATAAGGGTGGTAAAAACGTCCGGCGGGGTGATGGTGAAATCCGGGAAGACCATTTCCAATCATCTCATTGATTCGATTATGGAAAGGGGATCGGACCGTATAGATTCCGAGCTCAACAGGATATTTTTCAGTGAGTGATATGTTTGATTTCCTCAGAAACGAATACGCGGCAGCGAGACTTCGCGCGATGAAGGGAGGTCTGCTAAAGCCGGGAGATATGGAAAGGCTGGCCAGTTCTAAAAATTTATCAGAATTTGTGAGCCATCTTGAAAGGACCGACTACGGGGAAACGCTGCTGAATTTTTTCGAGAAAGATGTATCAACGATCGAAAAGGAGCTTGATAAGTTTTATGTCGGCATGCTTTACAAGGTGGCTGCATTTTATCCCAAGAGTTACGGTTACTTGTTCGATTTTTTTATCAAAGAGTGGGAAGCCAGAAACCTGAAAATAATAATAAAATCAGTAGTTACCGGGGAGGATATCAGGGAATTTCTGATAAAGACCAAAGGTATAGAGTGGGATTCTATTTCAAAATTAAATAGCCTGGGAGGGATTATTGATTTCCTTTCTTCCAGGGGTATTTACGAAAGGCTGGGTGATGCGATCGGACTGTCCGAAAAATTCGGTTTTTTTGTTTTTGATTTCTGTATCGACAGGGAATATTCCGATTGCTGCAGGGAAAAAATAGGCGGGAAGGTTAAAATATTAAACGAGTTTCTGAAGCTTAAAAATGACATGATTAATATCAGGAACATCGTAAGAGGACTGAATGCCGGGGTCAACTTCGAGGAATTCAGGATTTTGCCCACAAGAATCCCGAAGGATTTTTTCGGGATAAGGCAAAAAAATGTTCTTTTCGACAGGTTGAAAAAATTGGGAATATTCGAGATGGATGAACCATCTGTCTTGGATAATGGTTTTTTGCTGGAATCGGTATTCTGCAAAAAAATGATTTCTTTATCGGAGAGGTTTCTGAGGGAGGATCCCTTCGGCCCCGGTCTTTTGTTATACGTACTGATGAGGAGAAGGGGGGAAATAAACAAGATAAAAACCATAATGAAATTTGTGAAGGAGGATCTTCCCAGGGATTATCTGAATACCATATTAAATTCATAGGTGTAAAAATGATTGCTGTTGTGGGGGACAGGGAAACCATGATCGGTTTCAGGATGGCTGGCATTAAACATTGCTACGAAGCCGATGAAAACGGGGTAAAGGGTCTCATTGAAAGCCTGGCCTGCAAGAAGATAATAATAATAAATGAAAGGTTATACAAAGTTCTTGGGGCAGAATTCCCGGGAAAAATATTCATCCGGGTACCGGACAAGAAGGGTTCTTCCGGGTCGGACGATATCAGAAAAATTATAAGGGAGATTGCCGGGAGGGACCTGGATATCTGAAACTGGATTTTCTTTTTATTACAAAATCACAAAGATTAAATGATGATAAAAGGAGCGATAGAAAGAATCACCGGGCCCGTTGTCATTGCCAAGAACATGTTGGGCTCGAGGATGTGGGATGTTGTGAGGGTTGGTGACTCCTCCCTCCTTGGAGAGATCATAAAACTCGTGGGTGACAGGGCTTTCATAGAGGTTTACGAAAACACGAACGGTCTTAAAGTAGGAGAGCCGGTAATTTCACTTGAAAAGCCTTTTTCTGTAGAACTTGGTCCGGGACTTATAGGAAACGTATACGATGGTCTCCAGAGGCCGCTTGAGGCGATAGAAAGGGAACAGGGGGAATTCATGGGCAAAGGCATCCGTATCAATTCGCTTGACAGGAAAAGGAAATGGAACTTCCGGGCCTCGGTGAAGGAGGGTGAAGACGTTGCTCCGGGTCAGGTTATCGGTGCTGTGAAGGAGGGTTCGGTTGATCATAAGATAATGGTTCCTCCCGGGATAACCGGGAAGGTGAAGAAAATATCCAGCGGGAGCTTCACTGTCGACAGTACCATATGCAAAATAGGGGAAGAAAAAGTAAGCATGCTTCAGGAATGGGAGGTGCGCAGGATAAGACCATACAAAAGGAAGCTTGGTTTTTTTGATCCGCTGGTCACGGGCCAGAGGGTAATAGATTCGCTCTTTCCTATAACCAAGGGCGGAACTGCGTGTGTGCCTGGTGGTTTCGGCTCGGGAAAAACCGTTCTCGAAAGCGTGATAACCAGAAACTGCGATTCGGATATCAATATCGTATGCAGAACGGGTGAAAGGGGGAACGAGGTCACCGAAATAATAAACGAGATGAAGGGGGACAGGGACAGGAACGACAAACCGCTCATGGAAAAATCAATACTTATCGTAAACACCTCAAACATGCCCGTCGTTGCTAGGGAAACATCGGTTTATACCGGCATAACGATGGGGGAATATTTCAGGGAACAGGGTTATAACGTGGTTATTCTTATAGATTCCACCTCCAGGTGGGCAGAAGCCCTGAGGGAGGTTTCCGGCAGGCTGGAAGAGCTTCCGGGGGATGAAGGGTATCCGGTATACATGGAAAGCAGCATGGGGGAATTTTTTGAAAGGGCGGGCAGGGTGGAAAACCTTAACGGGAGCACGGGCTCGCTTACTCTAATAGCCTCGGTTTCCCCTCCGGGTGCTGATTTTTCCGAGCCTGTAACCCAGTCAGCCATGCGCTCTTCAAAGGTTTTCTGGGCGCTGGACCAGAGGCTTTCTTGGAGAAGGCATTTTCCCGCGATGGACTGGCTGGTTTCATATTCAAATTATGTCGATGAACTGAACGGATGGTATGAAAAACAGACGGAAGGGTGGAATGAAACGAGAAAAAGGATAATGGAATTTCTTCAGAAAGAGGCAGAGCTGGAGAGGATCGCAAAGGTTATCGGGGTCGAGGTTCTTCCGGAAAGGGAGAAGTTCCTCCTGGAAATAACGAGGATAATAAGAGAAGACTTCCTTCAACAGGATGCATTCGACAGGGTGGATTCCTACACCGACATAAACAGGCAGCACAGCATGATGAAAAGGGTGACAAAGCTTCATGATGACGGGATGAAACATATAGAGGAAGGCAAGAAAACCGCAGAGTTTCTCGACAAGAAAACAAGAGAAAGGTTCGCAAAGATGAGGGATGAAGTATGATAGAATACCAGACGCTGACACAGGTAACGGGCCCGCTCATATTTCTGGACGGAATAAAGGGGGTAGGTTACGGTGAGATTGTTGAGATAGAGGTTAACGGTGAAAGGAGGAACGGACAGATACTGGAACTTAACAAAGACAGGGCAGTGATACAGGTTTTCGAGGGAACCAGGGGGATGGACATCAAAAGGACAAAGGTGAGGTTTACCGGAAAGACGATGACGCTCGGGGTTTCCAGGGACATGATCGGATCTTCATTTTCCGGGATGGGTAAACCTCTGGAGGGGAGAATGGTAATAGAGAAGGAGATGGACATACACGGAATGCCGATAAACCCGGTTTCCAGGGAATACCCGAAGGAGTTCATAGAGACCGGTATATCCGGGATAGATGTAATGAATTCCCTCGTGAGGGGGCAAAAACTCCCGTTGTTCTCGGGCGTGGGCCTGCCTCACACGGAGCTTGCGACCCAGATAGCAAAGCAGGCAAGACTCCCGGGCGGAGAGGATTTCCTTGTGATATTCGCGGGAATAGGTGTCAGCTACGACGACATAAGGTATTTCAAAAGGGAGTTCGAAAAGGCCGGGGCGCTCGAAAGGATAATACTTTTCCTCAACAAAACCACAGACCCCACGATAGAACGACTTGCAACACCTAAAATAGCGCTTACGACGGCCGAATATTTCGCGTGGGAACTCGGATATCACGTTCTCGTAATACTGACCGACATGACGTCATACTGCAATGCCCTGAGGGAGGTCTCTTCGGCGAAAGAGGAGATTCCCAGCAGGAGAGGGTACCCTTCTTATCTTTATACCGATCTCGCAAGCATTTACGAGAGATCAGGAAAGGTGAAAGGGAAGAAGGGATCGATAACCATGATGCCTGTACTGACCATGCCCGAAGACGACATAACCCATCCCATACCGGACCTGACGGGTTACATAACGGAAGGGCAGATAATGCTTTCAAGGGACATGTTCAGGAAGGGGATAGACCCCCCGATAGACCTGCTTTCCTCGCTTTCCAGACTCATGGCACATGGTGTGGGTAAGGGGATGACGAGGGATGACCACAAACCCGTCTCCAACCAGTGCTATTCAATAATGGCTGACGTGGAAAGGCTCAGGGCGCTCATATCGGTTATAGGTGAAGAGGGTCTGAGCGAAATCGACAAGAAATACCTGCAATGGGCAAGCGGGTTCGAGAAGGGGTTCATTTCACAAAAAAGGGACGAAAGGAGAAGCCTCGAGGAGTCGCTTGAAAAGGCCTGGGAACTGCTTTCAATTTTGCCGGAGGACAGGCTGAAAAGGATAGACAAAGAGACAAAAAAGAGGTACGGTTTTTTCAATGATAAGGAAAAGTCCTAACAGGCTGGAGCTGATGAAGACACGGGAAGAAATAGACGTGGCGAAGAGGGGCAAGGAAATACTCCAGGAAAAGACAGATTCGCTGATGTCGCTTTTCTTTTCTTATGTAAAATCCAGTTCCGAGAAAAGGAAGGGCATGGAAGTTCGTATTTCCGAGGCGTTCAAAACCATGCTTTTTCTGGAGTCTTTATCGGGAAACAGTTCGGTAAGGATAGGCGCGACTTCAGTTCCGGAGGGTAAGATAAGAACGGAAGAAAGATATCTGATGGGTGTTGGTATGCCGAAACTCATATGGGAACCTTCCGGGGAAAGGTTCAGTTTCTTCAATGTGCCCATATTATTCGATGAGCTGAAGAGTGATTTTGAGTGGATCCTCGGAGAGGTGCTTTCGGTCGGTGAGATGGAAAGCGGTATATCCATTCTTTCATCGGAGATCAAGAAGGGCAGGAGGGTGATCAATTCCCTTGAAAATTTTGTAATACCTGAACTTGAATCGTCCAAAAGATGGATAGATTTCAGGCTGGAGCAGATATCCAGAGAGGACAGGCTGAGATATAAAATAATAAAGAAAAAGCTTGGCTTATTCTGAAATGAATTGAAGGGATGTTTAAGAAATCATCCCTAAATTCATTAACGGAAGGAATGCTGCTATGAAAAACGCGAAGACACTCAGCAAAATAACAACCGGTATTATTATTGCGATTATTATTGCAAGAGCCGCCTTGCCACCGTTAATTTCCTGAAGCCTCATCAGGCCTAAACCGCTCAGTACCAATGACCATACGCCAAACACTATGTTGATGAACGGTATCCAGCCCAGCAGATAGTTTGGAGTGCCTGCGTAAAATACGGTTTTCATTGTCTTTTCCAAACCCTTCCTGGCCCCAAGAATGTAGACCCACAAATGAAGCCACAGGCTCCACAAAAGGTTTACCACTATGATTCCGATATAACTCATTATTATGGTACTAATCAGAACCACCGGGCCAAGCTGCATCGGCATCTGCGCAGCGAACACTGCCGGGACCATTGAATACAAAAGAGTTGTAATTATCCCGTTAAGCACCGCAACCACCACCGACATCACTAACATGTATTTGAATGCTTCTCCGATCGTCACTTTTTTAACTGAATCGAAGGCTTTATTTGGCTCCTTCAGAAATTCCATCCCTTTATTGAAATAAACACCAAAGTCCATTAGAGATCACCTTGTATATTTGTTCATTTCAATATTTAAATTGTTTTGATCTTTTGCGCGGTTTTCAAATAAAATGAGTCATCATTCCTTCTTAAGTTTCATTATCGTTTCCGCGAGATCGTTCGTCTCTTTCAGCATTTTCCTGACATCCTCTTCAGAAGCCCCTGTCTCGTCCATTATCATCTCAACATCATCGTCCGAGAATTCCTCCCGCTCCCTCTCGGTTATGTTACCAGTTATCTGGAACGTTTCCTGGCCCATCATGTTGACCATCGAGACCTCAGGCTCGGTTATTACGATCTCCTTGTCGGATGTCTTTATTATCACTTCCTCGGCGTCGATGTGGGTCATATGCATCCCCATCTGTTTCATAGCACGCTCGAGTTGTTTCGGATTTATCTTCATGTTTTCATCACCTTAAACTCTATATTGTTTAAATGGTTTTTATATTTTTAAGTGCCGAAGGGTGCGGGAGAAAATCTATATTAGAAAGGATGTTTCCAATTATCCAAATCGTTTTAAAATTTAGTTAACAAATCTCATTATGTTATTTCAGGTTTTGGATGTTGATTACACCATTGTCAACGAGCTTCCTGTTATACGAATTTTTGGCAAATCAGACAGGGGTAAACCGGTATGCGGCTTCTTCGAAGGAAATTCGGAAAGGTATCTGCCTTATTTCTACGTTGACTCTGAAATGGATATAAACAAGGTTCTCGAGGGGGAAACAAACGTTCATAAAACGGAAAGGGTGAAGAGATTCCTTCCCATAGGATATCACAAGGAAAAGAAGGATGTCTGGAAAATATTCCTTAAAAATCCCGCAAAAACCCCCGAGCTCCGTGACCGGCTGAAAGCGAAGGGTTTTGACGTCTACGAGGCTGATATACCATTCAAGTACAGATTCATGACAGATTTCGGGATCAGGGGAATGGACTGGATAGAGGTGGAAAACGAGGTTCCAGTAAACACGAACACCGTCAACGTCGAGAGCAAAATAGTCATAAAAAAAATAAAAACCACCGAAAGGGAGCTTTCTGATCTCAAATACCTAGCATTTGATATCGAATGCGTACCGCTCAAGCCAGGCTCCGTACCGGACGAAAAATACGATCCGGTTATAATGATATCTCTTGTTTTCAGCGAACCTTACAAGGGGAAAAAATCCATGGTTATCAGCACACGGCCAGGAAAGGGTGTGACATCTTTCGAGACGGAGAAGGAGATGCTTGAAGGGTTCGTGAAGATAATGATGGAATACGATCCTGACATTCTGACGGGATTCAACGTGAAGAATTTCGATATTCCCTATATACTGGAAAGGATGAGGCAGAATGAAATTGTTCCCATGTTCGGGAGATGCAAAAAGCAGGTGACCGCAAATAAAGTAATGTCCAGGTACAGGGTAAACCTCACGGGCAGGATTATAGCCGATTCGTTCGAAATCGTAAAGAGGGATTTTTCCATGAAGAGATATGACCTCAACACGGTATCAGAAAACCTTCTCAATGAAAACAAGGAAGATGTCAAGCATTCGGAAATAGATAAATTATGGAAGGGTAGCCAGGACGGCTATGAGAAACTTGTCACATACTGCCTCAAGGACAGCAAGCTTGCAATGAGCCTGCTCCTTAAACTGAACCTCCTTGACAAATATTTTGCCCTTGCAAAGACATCCGGAACCCTGATGCAGGACATACTCGATTCAGGGGAGACCATGAGAATAGAGAACGTGCTTCTCAACGAGTTCAACAAAAACGGTTTTATTCTGCCATGCAGGCCGGAAGGGTCGGATGTCGCCAAGAGGGAAAAGCAAAGGATAATCGAACTAAAGGGCGGTTTTGTGATAGAACCGAAGAAGGGACTGCACTCATCCGTTATTGTTCTTGATTTCAAGTCGATGTATCCTTCGCTGATACGTACTTTCAACATATGCCCTACCACCCTGATAATCGATGAGGATATGGAAAATTCCATAATGTCGCCGGCGGGTGCAAAATTCGTTCCGGAATCCGTCCGTAAGGGGATAATTCCGAGTATACTTGAAGGTCTGATGAAAGAAAGGGGCGATGTCAAGAAAAGACTGAAGGTGGAGAAAGACCCTCAGAAAAAAAAGGGGCTGGACGCGAAACAGTGGGCCCTTAAGATTCTATCGAATGCGTTCTACGGGCATTTCGGGTACCCAAGGGCGAAAATATATAAGCTTGAGATAGCGAATTCCATAACTTCATTCGGAAGGGAAACGATAGCAAGGACCAAGGAATTCATAGAAAAGAAGTACGGTTATGAGGTTGTTTACGGCGATACTGATTCCGTAATGGTCAAAATAGACAAAGAGGATCTGGAAGAGATCAAGAAAATAGGTGACAGCATAAGCCGAGATGTCACAAAAAACCTCAAGGGCGTGATGGAGCTCGAATTTGAGAAGGTTTTCAAGAGATTCCTCCCCCTCACGAAGAAAAGATATGCGGCGTGGTGTTTTGAATTAACCCAGGACGGCTGGAAGGACAAGATCGAGACCAAGGGTATAGAAACCGTAAGGAGGGACTGGTGCGACCTCGTATCAGAAACCACGAAAAGGGTGCTGGAAATAATACTCAAGGAAAATGACATAAAAAGCGCGGTTAAATTCTTCAATGGTATAGTCAAGGAAGTGACCGAAAGAAAGGTGTCAATACAAAAGCTGGTTATCACAAAAACCCTCACAAAAAGGGCCGATGGTTACGCCGGTGTGCAGCCTCACGCGGAACTGGCGAAGAAGATGAAGAAGAGGTCACCTGCCGATGCGCCGGGGGTGGGCGACAGGATAGGATACGTCATAATCAAGGGGCTTGACCTGGTTTCCAAAAGGACCGAGGATCCGATGTATGTCATAGAGAGGGGGCTGGAGATAGATTCGAAATATTACATCGAAAACCAGCTGCTTCCCCCGGTAGAGAGGATATTCTCTGCGCTTGACGTTTCCAAAACAGAGCTTTTGGGTAAGGGCAAGCAGATCAGCCTGTGCGGGGCACTGAATAATTTCTCCGGAAAACCGAAAAAAATCGAGAAGGTGTCACTGGATGAGGTTAACGGTCTCATATGCGTCAAATGCAGCAAATGTTATGATATGCCTCCACTCACGGGGCTATGTGAATGCGGGGGTGAGCTTATGTTCTCTTCCGTCAAGGGTATTGCCAGGAGTGTAACGGTTTAATTCCCCGTTTTCCAAAAAGCCGGTTTTTCTTTTTTTCTGCACGGTTTGAATCTGTTTTTTTTGTTAAAATGGATGGTTGTGAGTGTTTTTTTCAGGTTTTCCGTCTGTTTTGTAAAAATGCCAAATTTTCAAAATTTCCGCTGGCATGAAGCAAAAAACGATAAACATAAAGCAAGTTTTATTGCATAACATGAAAACAGACTACCAACGTTCATGCATTTCCGTGAACCCCTTCATTTCATGTGGAAACGTGTGAAATATAGTCATAAAACCTTCATTTCATGTTGGTTTGTTTCACGTGTCATGGAAAACACACCTTCATTTCATGTGGAAAATACGCTACTTTGCCTGTATATGTCGTTTTTTTCAAGTTCATATGAAGTCCATATGAAATTTATGACCGAATAATAGGGGGAAGAAAGTGATATCTGGTCGTGCTCATTAAAAAACATGTTATAAGAACAGGAAATTCAGCAGATATGGGCCAAATCCCGAATAATACATTATTGTTGGAAAAAGGAGAAATCCCATCAGTTGTGATCTCTTTATCTTCGTTTTTATGGCCAGAAGTCCCATAAAGGTTCCTGTCAGGGCAACCAAAAGGCCCACGACCCCGGAAAAAATGAATACCAGGCATACGAGCATTATGATGGTAGACGTGGTTAACCTCGTGTAATTTACGTTTTTTATCCTGGAAACCATGAATCTGCCCAGTTTCAGTGTAATTACAACGGAGATGAATGCAGACATCATCCCAGATATTATCACCAGATAAAGCTCGTTTATTGTAAGTGAACCGAATATCTGAGATATGAACCACACGGCACCGGATCTCGTCTTGCCTATCAGATAGAAAACGACAAAGGTGAAGAATATGTTTGACGTGTTTATACCACCGAGTGTGATCATGAATTCCTTGTGCTTGGCCCGGAGGAACTGGGAAGCTATTATACCGGCCTGGGAGGAACCAATTCCCGGCAGGAGGCCTGCAAGGAGGCCGGCCAACCATCCCGCAATCCCTCCCCTTACCCAGTCGGCTTCCGTGTCTCTTTTTATTTTTTGTTCGGGTATCCTTGTCTTCATCATTATGCTGGTAAGGAGAGTGGATATCGCAAAAAGGCCAGTCAGCCCGGGAAACAATGTCTGTTCCGATGGCAGAGAACTGAGAACAATGAACCCGAAAAGTCCAGCCAGCAGGAAAATCAGCAGGGAATATATCCTTTTTCCCCCCTTCTCCGTAATGACCATCCAGAATACCACCAACATAAGAATAAGATGGATAACTGGTTTTATCGAGGAATAAATGAAAGGTATCGAATAAAACATAATGGGAAGGGTGGAAACGGTCAGTATGACAACTATCATTCCTCCCACAACCGTAAGAAAAAGCGCCTCGTACCCCATCCCCTCCAGGAGCATTCTGTGGCCGGGTAGTATCGAAAGCAGCGAATCCTCCTCCGGTGCGCCGAAAAGTATGCTGGGTATGAAATCGACAAATGTGTTAGAGATGGCAAGAGAAACCGAGAATGCAAGTATGTGCGGTAAAGGGATGAATGACATCATAGGTATCAGGGAGAAAAGGATAACGAAAAGGTTGTTCGGATGGAGACCCGGGATTAATCCCGTCACCACGCCAAACAAAACCCCAAGAACCACGAAAGTGATGATCTCCAACACCATAAAAATATTTTGATCTGGGGGGTTATTATTTTTAAAACAATAATTGAATTAACATTATGATCAGATGGTTTTTCAGGAAAAAACCCGATCAGTTCAGGGACAAAAGGTATTTGGCTGTATTATCACTCGTGATACTGGTTCTCGCTCTGGCGGTGTTCGTTCTGAACCCTTACATAATGGCCGAAAGGGAGTTTGGGGAGGAATGTGAAAGTTATTCCAGGGGCAAGGAAAACATGGACAGTTGCAGATCTTTTTGTCTGGGGCCGTGCGACAGCAAGGACAACCCGAACACCTCCATAAAGGACTGCTTCTACATGGGTGATATGGAAAGTTGCAAAGATGTTTGTGTGTCCAATTCGAGGATCAGGTGTGTAATGGATTTGTGGGCCAGTAAGCATGGTTTTGCTTACAAGGGATGAATTAAGGGGAAACCCAATCATCTCTTTAATAAAGAAATACAAAAATTATCCATGAAAAAACACGAGATAAAAAACCATTTCTATAATACGAAAACCCTCGTGGAGCTATGGAGAGATTTTATAGATTGGGACAAAAGACGCGAAGGTGAGAATGGTTTTTTGAAAAAACTTCTTTTGGGGCGTAGACGTGTCTTTGAATCCTGTCTCGGTGAAGGGTGCGATACGATTTATTTGACTAAAGAGGGATTTGACGTAACAAGCAATGAAATAGACACCCTTTTTGCAGACAAAGCAAAGGACAATGCCCAGAAGGAGGGGGTTGGGTTGAAAATTACAACCTTTGATTGGAGGGATATTGATAAAAAATTCAAGGAAGGGCAATTTGACGCGGTTTTGTGCCTAGGTAATTCGCTAACATATTTATTCAGTAAAAACGACCAGATCAAGACACTTAAGAATTTCCGTTTTATTCTCAAAAGAAAGGGGATATTGATCATAGATGAGAGAAATTACCAGTATTTTCTGGATGATGCAGAATCAATATTAAAGGGGGGGTTTAGATATTCCGGAAAATACACATATTGCGGAACCAAGGTACACGGCCGACCCGTTGAGATAGAGGAAAACAAGGTTGTAATGGAATATGAGGATGAGCGAACGGGTAAGAAGGCTTATCTTGTGTTATATCCCTTCAGAAGAGGCGAATTCTTATCATTGTTAAGGGAAGCGGGTTTCAGAAAAATCACAATATATAGTGATTTCAAAGAGGGGTATAACAAAAACGCAGACTTCTATCAATATGTTGCCGTTAAATAAAAAATTCATGCCCACTTTCGGAACTACTGCAAACATTTAAATAATCAACGTATATTATTACTATGGTTGACGAAATTCACCTTGCAAAGGAGAAGCTCGCGAAGGATATAATAGGGGAAATCGTGCTCTCAGATAACCCCGACAAGATACTTAAAAAGTGGAGGAGCATCTTCAATTTCTCGCAGAAGAAGATTGCTAACTATCTCGAGATAACGTCTTCGGTGATATCCGATTATGAATCCGGGAGGAGGAAATCTCCTGGCACCAACGTGGTGAAGAAATATGTCAATGCTCTCCTCAACCTGGACGTCAAGAGGGGAGGACATGTGATAAAGAGCTTTACACAGACAACACAGTCGAACATTATATCAAGAGCCATAATCGATCTTAAGGAATTCTCTTCGGGAATAAACATAAACGAATTTTTTGGGCATCTCAACTGCAACATTCTGACGAAAAACATGGGTGGTATGGACAGGGAAATATATGGTTATACCATGATAGATTCCGTAAAGGCCATTTCGGAGCTTTCATTCCCCCAGCTGATCAATCTTTACGGGGCAACGACCCAGCGGGCGCTCATTTTCACCAACATATCAACTGGCCGTACGCCCATGGTCGCGATAAAACTCACAAATCTCCAGCCTGGCCTGGTGGTCCTTCACGGGATCGACAAGGTGGACGAAGTGGCTGTCAATATAGCAGAGGCAGAAAACATACCGCTCGGTGTGTGCAGGCTTGAAAAAACCAGCGACATTCTCGAAAGGCTGAAGGGATACGGTTAATTCAGAATTTTTTTGATTCGCATTTGATCGTTTTTCCGATTGTAATGATGCCGTAATTTCTCTCATAAATCGCACCGGGGTAAAAAACCGTGGTGTTTCCGATTTTGTCTTCCCCGCTGTTTTCGTGTATGTGGGCCGATATTGCGATCAGGGGTTTGTGCTTTTCTATGAATTCCCTGACCTTTCTGGATCCAACATGCTTCCCGCCTTCCACCCTGTCGAGTTTTGTTCCTTCAGGCGGAACGTGGGTAACCAGAATGAATTTTCCCTTCAATTCGGCGGAGGCATTTTCAAGCTTCTCCCATATTTCCTCTTCTGTGGGCTCGAACTTTGTGTTGAATGGTGTGGAAGCGCCGCCGAATCCAACCATGTTATATTCGTTTATTTTTTTCGATACCGCATGGACATTAAGACCGTACTCCTCGAAAAGCTCAACTATTTCGTAAGGGTCATGGTTCCCGGGTATGCAGAGAACTGGCTTGTCCAGGGACATTATCTTCTGTATTATGATCTCTGCGATATCAATTTGGGAATAGCCCTCCGGTATGTTGAACATGTCGGTGAAATCCCCGGGGCAAATAACGAGATCGAATTCCTGACCCCTTACCTTTTCTATGAATTTTGAAAGAATTTCTATTTCACCATGTATGTCCGCTATTATTAGGATTTTCATAAGATTATCTATTGTTTTCAAGTTATTTAAAATAACATAACACCGTTATAAATTTCCGAAAATAATTTTATTTGTCGTTGTGTTGTATGTTGCATAGCTGTTGCCCGTCGAGACTATCACAACCCCCTTGTAATTCCTGTTCCAGTTTTCCCTGTTCCCGGATATCCAGAAAACGTCAGGCACGTAAGAAATCGCGTTGTTCATGTCCATGTTATTCGTCTTGGGAAGCATTCTCTTCTTGAGTATGTTTTCAGCATCCTTCCCTGTTATTTCATTTCCGGTCCTGAAAGCCAGTATGACCAGCTTTTTTTCCCCACTGGTTATCTCAAGCCATGCCGGGTTGGGGATGTTTGTTATGTTTTCCGGGTTTTCCGGTGGTTCGGCCTGTGTGCTAATGACTATTCCGCTGAAGCTGCCTGTGATTTTATCGGTGAATTTTATATCAATCCCGTCTACCGGGTCCCTGTGATTTGAGAGTGGTATGTCCGGGAATATTATTTTTTCCGGGAACATCCTGTTGTCCCTGAACGTCCCCTCAATTGCTATAACATCACCAATCTCGATACCATCCTCTTTACTGACCACTTCTGCTTCACCGGTGGTGTCCTCGACAACAAAACCCTCCCTGGCTATATCCTTCACGCGAACCACGACAACGCTTTCAGCGAAGATTTTTCTGGCCTTGTTTATCGATATAGCGTCTGTTTTTTTCAGCAGTATGTCCCTGAGGGTCTCGTATTTTTCATTGAATTTTTTTATAAAATCCCGGGAATTCAGTGTCTTATCCCCGTTGTTTTTCAGTATTCTTATATTCGTGGAAACTTCGTCTGTTTGATCATGTTTTTTCATATCCAAAAAGTTCGAAAGGTTTTCCCTGCTTATATTGTTAAGTTCGTCCGGTGTTGGCGCGATCCCGTGCTTCATGAGTTCCTTGAGTATTTGTTTTTTGTCCATGTTTTCAGCTTTATTATAAGGGTCAAAAATTAATAAAAGAATTAATTCGGGAGCAGATCGTTTTCGGTTAGTATCTTTTTTACTTTGCTCAGCAGGTTTTCTCCCAGGAGCATGCGTATCTCCCTCGTTCTTCCATACCTTCCCTTTGAAATGACCCGTGTGTTTATCACTCCCATCATGTCAAGCTCTGCGATGAGATCGGAAACCCTTCTTTGTGTGAGCAGCTTAAGCCCCCTGGAGGAGCATATTTTTTCGTAAACATAAAAAACGTCTCCTGTCTGTATGTTTTTGTGCCCGTCCTCGGTTAGCCTGATTACCGATGACAGGACGGCCAGTGATTGTTTTGGCTGAGACCTGACAACCTCAATAAGACGGTCGAAATCCAGTTTCTCCTCGGCCTTGTCTATGTGTTCTGTTTTTATGTTTTTTTCACCAGCTCTCTCCACTATTTCACCGGCCATTCTCAGCAGATCCAGCGCTCTCCTCGCATCCCCGTGTTCCTGCGCAGCAAGAGCTGCGCATTTCTGTATGACTCCGGGCTCTATAATACCATCACTGAAGGCCATACCGGCTCTCTGTGTCAGTATGTCCTTGAGTTGTGTTGCGTTATATGGGGGGAAAACTATCTCCTCCTCGGATAACGACGATTTTACCCTGGGGTCGATCGTCTCGGTAAAGGATATATCATTCGAAATCCCGACAATGGAAAGTTTGGATTTTTTCAGGTTTTCGTTTATTCTCGTAAGATTATACAAAAGGCCGTCGCCTATCTTCTTGACAAGCGCGTCTATCTCATCAAGAACCAATATCACTGAATTTCCCAGGGAATCTATTTTCTCGAAAAATATCTGGTAAACCCTGTCGGTCGGGAGCCCTGTATAAGGGATATCTTCTCCCATCATTCTTGACAGTTCGGCAAGAAGCCGGTACTCGGTGTCTGAAACGTTCTTCATTTTACAGTTCATGTAAAGTATTTTTATCTTTTTTGATGTTTTTTCGAGCTCCTTCACGACTGTGTTGGTCGATACTGTTTTCCCTGTTCCGACAGTACCGAAGACGAAAAGGTTGGAAACCTTCTCTCCTCGGAGAGAGGGCGCGAGTGTTTTTGCTATCTGATTTATCTGGTCTTCCCTGTGTGCTATTGTCTGCGGTATGTATCTGCTTGTCAATATGTCCTTGTTTTTGAATATGCCGTTTCCTTCCTTGTATGTTGAAAACATTTCCTTAAGACTTAGCTGGCCCATACAACACCCAAACAAATTAATTAAAACTTGAGATAAGTTCTATATGAAACTGAGGTTTTATATTCTTTTTCATATAACAGTGTTATAAAAACTCATAACACAATAACCCCCTTTTTTCCAATGGAAAACCGACAAATAAAAGCTTTATTTCATATAGAAACTATAACATTGTTATAATATAATTATAATATAAAATATGTTTATTTTATTTATTTCCATAAGAAATGAAGGTGTTATACCATATTTTCAACAACTTTTTCTATCCTGTCAAGAGCCGTTTCTATTTTACCATATCCGGTGGCGTAAGAGCAGCGAACATACCCCTCACCCATCTTCCCGAACTCCGTTCCCGGGACAACAGCAACCATTGCCTCCTTCAGCAACCACCTGGAGAATTTTAAAGAATCCATTTTGAATTTTTTTATGTTGGGGAAGGCGTAGAACGCACCCTTCGGGTTAACACATGAAAAGCCTGGTATGTCGTTAAGCCTCCTGATCATCATCTTCCTCCTCCTGTCGTATTCACTCGCCATTTTGTTTATTGATCCCTGTGGGCCCCTTAATGCCTCTATGGCAGCAATCTGGGAAAGGGTAGGAGCGCATATCGAGGAATATATGTGAACCCTTTCCATCGCATTTATAAGGTTTTCCGGACCTGCTGCATATCCTATCCTGAAACCGGGCATGGCATAAGTCTTGGAAAATGATTGCAACGTGATAACCCTCTCACTCATCCCGTTCAGAGATCCTATCGACACATGCCTTTCATCGTCATAAACAAATTTTTCATATGCTTCATCAGAGATTATTATAAGATCATTCTCTATCGCGAAATCGGCAATCTCTTCCAGTATTTTCTTCCCGAAAACAACACCCGTCGGGTTTGATGGTGTGTTGATTATTATAACATTTGTTTTCTCCGGAACTATGACCCTTTTAGCCTCCTCAACATTAAACTGGAAGCCATCCCTTTCATGATGGGGAACGGACAACGGCATCCCGTTTAGGATTTCGACTGTCGGTTTGTAAGCCAGAAAGCCCGGATCGGGTATAAGCACACCTTCGCCGGGGTCTATCATGCAGACAAGCGAAAGAAGTATGCATTCTGTTGATCCGCACGTGACAACAACATGGTCGGGTGAAACGTCTATTTTGTTTTCCCTCCTGAGCTTTTTGGATATTTCCTCCCTCAGATCAGCCCTTCCGCCGGGCGGCGAGTAATGCGTGAATCCGCTCTTCAGTTTTTTGCAGGCTTCGCTGATTATGTTTTTTGGCGAATCGAAATCAGGCTCCCCCGGACCGAGAGATATTATACCCTTTCCTTCTTCCGCCAGTTTTATGAGTTCCCCTATGGTGGAAACGGGAAGCTCCGTTTCCCTTTCGGAAATAATTTCTTTCTTCCGTCCCTGCATAATAATATATTGCATTTATGAATAATAATGATATGGACAACATATCAAAATTTTTTAATCCGAAAACGGTCGCGGTTGTCGGGGCATCAAGGAACCCCAACAAAATCGGCCACATAATACTTTCTAATTTTATTGATGGTTTCAGGGGCAAGATATTCCCGATAAACCCCAACATTGATAAAATACTGAGGCACAGATGTTATCCCAGCATTTTCTCGGTCAGGGAGAAAATAGACCTCGTGGTAATAGCCGTTCCCGCACCGCTGGTGCCGGAGGTTCTTGACGAGTGCGGAAAAAAGAAAGTGGGTGCATGCATAATAGTATCCGGCGGCTTCCGGGAGTCAGGAAAAATCGATCTGGAAAAAAGGATGGAAAAAATAGTTAAAAAATATAAAACAAGGGTAATAGGACCCAACTGCATAGGGATTTATGATCCATACTCCGGCATCGACACGATATTCAATCCCAGGTACAAGCTCGAAAGAACGGAGAAGGGCAGCATATCTTTTATTTCACAATCCGGAGCCACGATGTCGGTTATTATGGACTGGATGGCAATGAGAAAATACAAAACATCCAAGCTGGTGTCGTACGGGAATGCCATAGATGTCGATGAGGCGGACTTGGTAGAATATCTCGGAAACGACAAGAAGACCAGCGTGATATGCCTGTACGTAGAGGGAGTCAGCCGGGGGAAAAAACTAATGAATAGCATGAAGAAGACGTCGAGAAAAAAACCGATAGTAGCGATGAAGGCAGGCGTCACCGAAGCCGGCAAGGGAGCCGCTCTATCGCACACAGGCTCGCTGGCGGGCCATTCCGATGTTTATCATGCCGCTTTCAAGCAATCCGGTGTTTTGCTGGCCAACGATTTGGAGCAGATGTTCGACTTCGCCAGGGTCCTTTCCACGCAGCCCAAACCATCCGGAAAAAGGGTACAGATAATAACGGACGGTGGCGGTTTCGGAGTCATATCGACCGACTGGCTGATAAAGAACGGGATGGAGATAGCAGAGATGGACGAAAAAAACAGGGAAAGAATAATGAAGCTGGTCCCCCCGCACGCGAGCGTGGAGGGTGTTATAGACCTTACCGGGGACGCGACAGCCGGCATGTACAAGGAATGTATAGATGCCTCCATGGATGACGAGAACGTTGATATTGTTTTTGTCGTGGCCCTTTTCCAGCCCCCCATGCTGACTTCCGATCTCGTGGAGATACTGATAGAAGAAACCGCAAGAAAAAAGAAGCCGGTAATAGTGGTTTCGGCCGGGGGAAGTTATACGGATGTTCTGAAAAAATCACTGGAAGAGAACGGCGTCCCGTGCTTCTCCTATCCCAGGGGAGCAGCTGAGGCAGCTAAATGCCTTTATAATTATTCAAAAATAAAATATAGTTAAAATCAGTGTTAGGGGTGAAGATATGGCAGAAAAGCTGGATGTTTTGCTGAAGGAAAAAAGGGTGTTTAAACCCTCCAAGAATTTTGTCGAGCAGACAAACGTTAAGGAATGGATGAACAAGCACGGGATAAAAACTTATGATGATCTACTGGAAAAATCCCAGGATACTGAGTGGTTTTGGGAAGAAATGTCAAAGATTTTTTTGGAGTTCTATTCGCCTTACAAAAAGGTAATGGAATGGAAACCCCCATATGTCAAATGGTTTACCGGAGCGAAATACAACATAGTTCATGACGCACTGGATAAACACGCGAAAGGGAAAAACAAGAGCAAGCTCGCATACATATGGGAAGGCGAACCGGGTGATGTGGAAAAATACACATACGAGGAACTTTACCATGAAGTGAACAGGCTGGCAAACGGCCTGAAATCAATAGGCATCAAAAAGGGGGATCATGTGGGGATATATTTACCGATGATACCGGCCCTCCCGATAGCAATGCTCGCCTGCGCAAAAATAGGGGCGATACACGCGGTTGTTTTTTCCGGTTTTTCCGCGCACGCGCTTCACGAAAGGATGGTGGACTGCAGCGCAAAGGCAGTGATAACGTGCGACGGTTTCTACAGAAGAGGGAAGACCGTTCCCCTCAAGAAGCAGACGGACGAGGCCGTCGCTAACACGCCAAAAATCAAAAACACCATAGTCTTCAAGCGAACCGGTGAAACAGTTCCCTGGAATGCCGGCAAGGATCTCTGGTGGCACGAACTGCTTGAGAAACAGGACGATGAATGCGAGACTGAAAAAATGGACGCCAACGACACGATCTTCGTTCTTTATACGTCCGGAACAACCGGCGCGCCCAAGGGGGTTTTGCATTCACATGCTGGTTACGCCCTGGGGATTTCCGCTACCATGAGCTGGGTTTTCGACATCAAGGATGATGACGTCTGGTGGTGCGCCGCTGATGTCGGGTGGATAACCGGGCACAGCTATATAGTTTATGCCCCGCTCATGTTGGGAACCACCTCGGTCATGTACGAGGGGGCTCCGGACACACCAAAACCCGACAGGTGGTGGGAGATAATAGAAAAATACAAGGTCTCGATCCTTTACACGTCCCCGACGAGCATACGGATGTTCATGAGTTTTGGCGAGGACTGGGTGGAAAAGCACAATCTCAGCTCCCTTCGTCTTCTGGGTTCCGTGGGCGAGCCGATAAACCCCGAGGCATGGATATGGTATTACAAGCATATAGGCAATAAAAAATGCCAGATAATGGATACGTGGTGGCAGACAGAGACCGGTCACCACTGCATCACACCGCTGCCGATAACCGATCTGAAACCAGGTTCCGGGACAAAACCGTTCCCCGGTGTCTCTGCTGATGTTTTTGACGACAGCGGGAAGCCGGTAAAGAACGCGGGCGGCAGCCTCGTTCTCCTCAAGCCATGGCCCGGAATGCTGAGGGGACTTTACAAAGCGCCTGAAAGATTCCAGGAAACCTACTGGAAAAAATACCCGAAAAGGTATCTTACCGGTGACATGGCAAGACTTGACGAGGACGGATACTTCTGGGTACAGGGAAGAGCCGACGACGTGCTAAGCATCGCCGGTCATAGGATAGGCAACTCGGAGGTGGAGTCCGCTCTTGTGAGCCATCCAAAGGTCGCTGAAGCGGCAGTCATAGGAAGGCCGTCCGAAATAAAGGGAGAATCCATAGTAGCCTTCGTGAGGCTCATGAAGGGTGTGGAAGAGAGCGACGATCTTAAAAAGGAGCTTTTCAATCACGTAGGGGAGGAGATAGGGAAGATAGCAAGGCCCGAGGAGATATGGTTCGTGAAAGACCTCCCGAAGACCAGAAGCGGAAAAATAATGAGAAGGGTCATAAAGTCCAAAGCACTGGGAAAGGAAGTAGGTGACACTTCGACATTAGCCAATCCCGAGGCGGTCGATGAGATAAAGACAATAGTTTGATGATCGTCAGATCATCTTTTCCACTTTTTTTACATTTTCCAGGGGGGCGCATATGGTGAGTATGTCTCCCTCATTTATTTTCATCGTTCTTTTAGGGACAACGAATTTCCCGCCCCTGTAAATAGAGCATATAATGAAACCCTTCTCTGCCGCTTCTATTGTTTTGTCAACGAAACCGGATTCCTTTGAAACACTCGCTTCGAATACTTCACCCTTGCCCCCGCCAACAAGACTGACAAGGTGTTTGCCCGGTTTTTCGAGGGCTTTCTTGAATGCGAGAACGGCCGCAGTGGTCGTGTTTATTATGTTGGATACCCCGGTTTTTGCGAATATTGATTCATTTTCCGGATCGTTTATCCTCGTTATATTGTTAGCGACATTGACGCTTTTTGCCATCTCGCATACCATGAGGTTCGTCTTGTCGTCACCGGTCATTGCCACAACGGAATCGGAATTTTCGAAGTCCGCGTCGCGGAGTATGTTTATATCAGATCCGTCACCGTGGAGAACCAGTGCGTCCAGTTTTTCCGCAAGCCTCTCCGCAAGCTTCTCGTCTTTTTCAATTATAACCACGTCGTCCTTCTCCTTTATGAGAAGCTTTGCCAGAGCCTCACCAAGCGAACCCCCACCCACAATAACAACCTTCATAAGAATTATTGAAATACCATCATTTATATTGATAACAACAAGTCCAATCAGCCGCCGATTTCCCCGACAAAAACTTTCATGGTAACAATTTCCCCACCCGGCCCGTCCATAATTCCGATTCTCTGGACCTCGCTTTCCCACCAGAGTTCGTCTTCCTTCTGACCACAGTCAATTATCTTGTTTCTCCAGTCAGAGAGGTCGGTCGCGTTCGTTGCCATCACGATTCTCATCGATAATAATCTTTTTCCCAAGTCGTCCGTCCTTTCCATGTTCAGCCTTTTTTTAAGTCCGTCGAAACTCACCTTTGAGCCACAATAAGTATCATTGAAAAGGGATATTTTTGTAGAATTGAAATAAGGCCATTCGTCAACCAGGGTAATGTTCGAAGTCGGGCTGGTGAGCACCTCGGAAACCCACAAAGCCTTGCTCTGTATCTCATCCTTGTAGAATCTCCCCTCGAAATCTGAAACATTTATGTTAAGATAATTTATCGCGAAAAGTATTATCATGAAAAACATGAGCGCCGCAACTATGAATTCGAAAATAAACTGGCCTTTCATAATAATATTCAGTTATTAGATAAAATAAAGTTGCTCCTGTTTTGACGAGAAGCAAAATGACGGCTTTTTTATTTTAAACCGCCCTAATAATTATTATGAAGCTACTCTTACTCCCGGCCATCATGGTTTTGGTTCTTGTTTCCGGGTGCACCATACCAGGGACAACCATCGATATACCTTTCATCCCCAATTTTTTCGGTCCTAACATACAGGAGGAGACGCATGACGTTATTGTAATACAGAATCTTCAGGCCATACCCTCCGCCGAGGTCAGGTCAGGCCAGACTGTCACGCTCCGCGCATTCATCAAAAATCAGCAGAACCCCGAACTGGGACCCAAGGGAAACGTCAAAATAGTTTTGTACAACACATGCGAGCTTTTCGATGTCGATACAAGGTCCAGTTTTTGCACCATGGGAAAAGAGGTTTCCATGCAAAAGGATCAGATCAGCGGAGCTTATTATTGTACCATAGAAAAGATGTTCCCGCAGTCCACCGCGGTCGCCGAATGGAGCCTGAAAGCGAGGGACGTCAAGGTGCAGACACCGTGCAGAATCGGGATCATGGCCCAGTATACGTATTTCACACCGACAACGTACAGGATAACCTTCATAAACAAGCAGGAACTCGAACGGCTGGTCACACAGGGCAAATCGGCCGGGGTAAGCGGAATTGAGGGGGTTGCCGGGGAGGGTCCGGTAAAGACATTCATGGAGGTTCCCAACCAGCCGATAGTATATGACACTAACGATGGCGGGAGCGGGATACTTTCCCTTTGGATAGAAAACAAGGGATTCGGCCAGCTGGCGATACCGTCCAGGGCGAACATTTATTTCGCCACGCGGGACGGCGAGTGCCAGACCATATCCGAAACCGACACACCGGAAACTACGAGGCAGATATGCATTGACATATATCCTTCACAGGGGGACGTGGGCGATCTTTTGCTTGCCGGTGACGGAAGGTCGCTTAAGGACTGCTTCAGGGAGAAAATAGGCGAGACCACTGCGCTTATAGGAAAGAGCACCCCGAAATATTCCTGCGAAATAACCTCACCCGTTGATTCAAAAATAAAGCTCCAGAAAACGTTCCAGATAAATTCTGAAATATCTTATCTTTACAAGTTCACACAGGAAATCGACCTCAAGATTAAACCGGGTGTGAGCCTGTAATGCGAAAAATAAAGATATAAAAGCGTAATAGCAATAATTAAATATATTAACGTGGTGAACCACGTAATAAATCGTATGACGACTTGTATTGATTGTGAAAAGTCGTCTTTCGAAACAAGGAAATGATATGATGAACGGGACAGAATCCAGTTATCTGAAAGTTTTGTTATTGATCTCAGTTGCGCTGACAGTGGCAGCTTCCGGTTGCGTTAGTCCCATGGGGGGCGGATCAACCGGACCAGGGGTGGCGATAGAAAATTTCGAACCATCCCTGACGCAAGTGGAATCCAACGAGCCAGTAACATTGCATTTGGAACTCAGAAACAAGGGCGAATACAACGGCCCTCTCAGTAACGGAGTACCTGTAGTAGCAGAGCTGATGGGAATAGACACGACGGAATGGATGGTTTTGCCCAGCATTTATTCCCAGCCGATGTATCTTTTCGCTCCTGACATGGAATCGCAGACAGAGGGGGGACTTGGCACATGGAACTGGGAGCTCACCACACCAATGCTCGCAAGAGGGCAGAGGCTCACATACTCCCCGCTGTCAAGGGTATATTACATGTATGAAACCGACGTGATTAAACCGGTATGGTTTGTTACCAAGGAAGAGCTGGAAACAATAGTCAGATCCGGAGGATCACTCACATCGGAACCAACAACATACACGTCAGGCCCATTAACGGTTGATGTAAAGACAGGAAATTTCGTCGCATCCAGGGAATGGATGGACAGCAAATTCCAGGTGCAGATAAAGATTTCAAACACGGGATCAGGAAACGTTTTCGGGAAGGAGAGACCGATCGGGGTATATGTGGAATGGCCAAGCTTTGTCAGCCCGATAGGTGGGAACTGCCCGAAAGAAATTGACTGGACAGCGGGATATTCGGACATCCTGCCGATAGGACTGACTCCGCCGACGACACTCGGCAATTTCGTGAGACTCTGGGACACAAGGGAAACGGACATAACCTGCGAGTTCATGATAGTGGAGCCTCCTTCAAGCAGGACAAAAGCGAATTTCCACGTGAAGCTTTCATACATCTACTACATCGACCAGTCAACGCAGATAACTGTTAAGGGAGTAGAAGATTTCATTTAATTTCTTTTTATTTATTTTTTACCAATAATATAGCATGCGCTATATAGTTCTCGTGTTCTTAACCGTTGTTTCAATAATTCTTGTTTCCGGATGCACTTATCTGGGATCCTATAATTACAATTCCAATACCCCTGAAGGAGCGGGCGTAATAATAGAGAGTTTCCAGCCGGATTTTGCAGAGGTTTACTCGGGTGAGCCAGTCAAATTCACCATGAAGGTCCGGAATTCCGGTACATTCAGCGCAGAAAACGGATTTGCAGAGATGCTGGGTCTTGACCAGACATGGAAGGCGGTTAACCAGGAACTCGTCCTTAACGATGAACTCCTCCCGAACGAGGCGGAGTGCAGATACCCCATGCACGCCATATCCCTTCTCCCGCCTGACCAGTCCGCAGGCATCCAGGGCTCTGACAAGATATGCACATGGACCTACATCGCCCCTTCCATGCGGAGCGGACTCTTTTCCCATTACAGCCCTAGGGTAAGATTCTTTTACGACTACAAATCATATGCCATAAAGACAGTGACCATCGTCCCGTCGGATGAGCTGAAGGTTCTCCAGACCCAGGGTAAGACCCTCCCTTCTGAAACGACTGAAAAATCCAACTCACCCGTAAGCATAGACATAACCACAGCAACGCCCGTCCGATCTTTCGGTTATGACATGATTTTCCCCATAATAATAAAGATAAAAAACATGGGAGACGGGACCATATGCTACGATTCCCAGAAATGCAAGACATCTCTGGAGGGCGGGCCCAAATGGAACACATTCCAGTTCAAAATAATACTCCCGGACGACATGACGCTTTACGGAAATTCCTGCGAGGAAACGATGGATTTGTACGTGCCAAGGGGGGCCGAGCAGACAATAACCTGCCAGATACAGGCCAGCCAGCCAGCCAGGCTGACGCAGAAAACCATAAGCGTAAGTGCCGATTATGGCTATTTCGTGGACAAGGTCACAGACATAAGGGTAAGTTCCGTTCAGATGGGTGATTCCGGGGAGGGGCAGGAATGAAAAAAATAATATCCCTCTCGCTTTTCGTGATACTTGCGGTCTCCGGCTGCACGAGCCTCCCGTTTATCGGCGGGGGCATATCAGCGGGCAACGGACTGGTAATCGAAGAATTCAAGACCGACTTTTCCGAGGTTAAGGCGGGAGAACCTTTCAAAATCATGCTTAAAGTGAGGAACAAGGGAACATCATTCGCAAGGAACGTGGTCGTCGACCTTTCCAATTCAGAAGAACTCCAGTGCATGGGGGGATGCAACTTCTACACCCCCATTTCACCACCGGATCCGGAATCCGGGACAGAAGGGGAATCCAGGACCTGCACGTGGAACTGCCGGGCGCCCTATGATATCCCATACGGCATGTCGGTCACATACAACCCGCTGGTCAGGATCACCTACCAGTATACCAGTGACATAGTCAGAACCATCACCCTCGCCTCCCAGGACGAGGTTAGGAATCTCCAGGACATGGGAAGATCCCTTTCCATCGATCCGGTCAGCACGTCATCGGGCCCGGTTTCCCTCGACCTTAAACTTCACTCGCCGGTCAGGTACTGGATGGACCAGGGACTCATATCGTCTCCCATGTCCATAGATATAATGAATACTGGCGGCGGCATCACATGCTATCCGGACTGTTTCGACCAGAACGGCTGGAACAAGATCAGCATCTATTCCCAGAATTTTCTGGGTGACATTCTGATAGACGAATGTGACGTAGGGATAGGTAGTCCAATAACACTTTGGGAGGGAAAGTCAAGAACCATCAGATGCAACCTCCAGATAATGAACATGCCCATGACCTTCGGTCAGACAAAGAAAACAATTAACATGAAAGCCGAATATTATTACATGGTCACAGCGAATACCGCCGTAAAGGCCGCGGGAACGGAAGAAAATCCGCTCTACTGATCAGAAATCTCCCAGCGTTTTCTGGGGCCCTGCCGGTTTTGCTTTCAGCAGTTTTCCGTCATCGCTTATCTTTCCGTAAACACCATCAAATCCTGCTTCTATGTTCACGTTCCCCCCTCTCGTCTCCATGACGAGATTTGCGATTTTCTCGGTTGTTATATTATTTAACTCTTCCGGACTGGCGTCCAGAAGCACGTTGAATTCGGAACCGAAAGCGTTCGTGAGCTTCTTGTATTCCTCCCACACCCTTCCGGAGAATGTCTGCACACCCATGACGTATGCTATCATTTCAGAAAGCGGGAGCAGGGAATGGAATTTTTTCGCGCCTTCCGGTACGAATCCTTCTTCCCTGTCGGCAAGATCTTCAACCCTGTGCAGGACCCCCAGCGTTAGTGGCCGCCTGCACACAGGACAAATGTTATTATGCCTCTTCGCTTCTGCCGGAACCATCGAAACTTTGCAGTCCCTGTGGCCATCGAAATGATATTTCCCGTAAGACGGGTTGACCTCTATCGTCCCTTCCAGCCCATCCTTGGTCCTTAACGCTTTTATGATCCCATTGTAATCCGCGTTTTTTAGATCGAAAATCGTGGCTTCTCTCCCTATCCTCCACGGCCAGAACGAATGGGAATCGGAGAAAGAGACCAGTGAATATTTGTCGAGCTGCGACAGTCTCCAGTTCATCCGAGGATCAGAAGAAAGACCGGTTTCGAGGGCGTGTATGTGTTTTGTCTGGTCGCCATAGCAATCCTCTATCCTGTCGAAACCGGATTTCGATCCGAACAGGGAAAACCACGGCGTCCATATGTGGGCCGGTATGATTTCCGCTTCGCTGCTCACGCATTTTATCAGATCAACCAGCTCCGGGCAGCTTATCCCGCATATTGGCCTCCCGTCGGAAGCCAGCTTGACGCCTTTGCCGGACAGCGCATCGTTTATCTGTTCAGCCACTTCGAAACCTGGCGCCAACACCACGTTATGAACCCTTTTGACCTCTCCGCCCTGTGAATATATGCTGGATATCTCGGAAGAAAGCACGAAAGGGAAACCGTTACCATATTTTGGAATGCCGCTCCCGTCCTCGTTCAGCGTTTCTTTCAGCTCTTTGAGCCATAAGGGGTGAGTGAAATCACCCGTACCCAGCAAACCCAGCCCCTTCATTTTGGCATATTCCACCAGATTGGCTATGCTTATGTTCTTGCTCGTGGCACGGCTGTATTTTGAATGGATGTGGAGATCTGCGATTATTTTCATGATTCAACCTGAGACTATATTGTAATTAAGTCTTATAATTGAAAAGAAAAAATATGGGCTCGTGGGGATTCGAACCCCAGACCTCCGGCTTTCCCAGTTTGAGGTTAAAACTTACCAGGCAAATGCGCCTGGCGGCCATATAAGACCGGCGCTCTAACCAAGCTGAGCTACGAGCCCATTATTCAAGAGACGCAGAACGAAGTTCTGCGTCATGTGCTGTTTCGGGAGAAGCATACCTCGTATGCTTCATGCGCTTATTTCTTTTATACGTTGTTTACGATTTAATTAATTCTGTCAAAAAGGTTTATATTTGTTCGGAATGTGGGTAAATGAAGGGAAGGCAGGGATAATGCTTAAAAACCATTCGAGTATAATATGTATATCCTTTATAAGGGTTAAATGAAAAATAATTGAGAATTGATCATATTTGAGATATTAAACGGAGGTGATTGAGATGAACGGACAAGGTTTACAACCTATCCTGATATTGCCCGAGGGAACGATGAGGACCAAGGGCAAGGAAGCGCAGAAGAACAACATAGCTGCGGCTATTGTCATTTCTGATACGGTCAAGACAACGCTCGGACCAAAGGGAATGGACAAGATGCTGGTGGACTCCCTCGGGGATGTAACAATAACGAACGACGGGGCCACCATACTTGACGAGATGCAGATAGAGCATCCTGCGGCAAAGATGATAGCGGAGATAGCCAAAACACAGGACGAGGCGGTCGGTGACGGAACGACGACGGCCGTCGTTATAGCAGGCGAGCTTCTCAAAGAGGCAGAAAAGCTACTTGAACAGCAGATACACCCCACTGTAATCACTAAGGGATTCAGGCTCGCCAAAAACAAGGCTCTGGAGGAGCTGGAAAGGCTTGCAAAACCGGTAAACATAAAAGACGAGGCCACGCTCAGAAAGATTGCCAATACCGCAATAACGGGCAAATCGGCCGAAAAGGCTTCTGATATATTCACGAATCTTTCAGTCAAGGCCGTAACGAGGGTAGCCGATGTTTCGGCGGCAGGAGTCAATATCGATGCCGAGAACATAAAAATCGAAAAGAAACAGGGAGGTTCGATGGCAGACACCGAACTGATCGAAGGCGTTGTCCTGGACAAGGAAGTGGTTCACTCAGCGATGCCGAGGATGATCGAAAAGGCGAAGATAGCGTTGCTGGACTCTGCCCTCGAAGTCAAAGAACTGGAGGGCGACGCGAAGATAAGCATAGATTCTCCCGACAAGATGCAGGCCTTCCTTGACCAGCAGGAGGCCAGCCTGAGAAACATGGTAAAAAAGGTCATCGATTCTGGCGCTAATGCCGTATTCTGCCAGAAGGGAATAGACGACATAGCCCAGCACTACCTTTCCAAGGCCGGGATAATGGCAGCCAGAAGGGTCAAGAAATCAGACATGGATGCGCTCACGCGAGCTACGGGAGCTAAGATAGTGTCCAACGTGAAAGACCTTTCGAAGGACGACCTTGGTTATGCAGGTCTCGTGCAGGAGAAGAAGATAGCAGGCGACCAGATGATCTTCGTCGAGAGATGCAAAGACCCGAAAGCGGTGACTTTACTCCTTCGAGGTGGATCAGAGCATGTCGTTGACGAGGTTGAGAGAGCCGTGGAAGACGCGGTCAAAGGCGTCATAGCCGCGCTCGAGCTCGGCAAGATAGTTCCCGGCGGGGGAGCGATAGAGATCGAACTTTCCAAAATCCTCAGAAAATACGCAGACTCGTTCCGCGGAAGGGAGCAGCTTGCCATAAGCGCATTCGCCACGGCACTCGAATCCATACCGAGGAGCCTGGCTGAGAACGCGGGTCTCGACCCGATAGACAAGATCGCCCAGCTTAAGGCAGAGCACGACAAGAACAACACCGCATTTGGCCTGGATGTATTCACGGGAAGGGTCCAGGACATGTTCAGGGACGGCGTCGTGGAGCCGATGAAAATAAAGCAGCAGGCGCTTAAATCAGCATCCGAGGTCACCGAGATGATACTCAGAATAGACGACATCATCTCAGGCGGACAGAAGGAAAGCGCCCCCTCAATGCCGCCCGGCGGAATGGGCGGTGGCATGGGCGGAATGTACTGAGCCGGACAAAAAGGTATACGCTAGGCGTATACCTGCCCCTTATTTCTTTTTAATCTTTTCCGAAAAAACATTTATATTGGGAAAGCCATAAATTATTATTATGGTTGATGACGAATACGAGATTATTCCTACCTCGCCAATTCGAAGGCTAGAGCGAAGGATGGAAAGGGTGGAGGGCGGATCTTCTTCTTCAGAGGTTCATAAACTCATAGAACAGGTCGTGGAACTCATAAAATCCAACCAGCGGATAATAGACGATTCCATAAAAGCAAACAACGACCTCATAGCAGAGGTTTCCAAGGTCCCGAAAAGGGTTGACGACCTTATAATGGAGATGAGGGAGTTCATGAAGCTCCTGAGAACGTCCGCTGAAAGCGAAGAGGTCTCTGCCGTCTCCAAAGAGGTAATGGAACCGCTCGTTGGCAAGATGTCAGAACTGATAGACCAGAACAAGAAGAACTTCGAGACGAACCAGGCAGCCCTCACCACGCTCGGTGTAATAGAAAAGCGGCTGAAAAGGCTGTATTACCAGTCTGGCCAGCCTGCAACATCATCTTCATCTAATCAGGCAATGGATTATGGGAGGTAAAAAAATGAGGAAAGGTATAACGCCAATAGTATCGATCATCATACTTCTGTTGATCACGATAGGTTTAGCGGCATCAGCTTATACATTCCTTTCAGGCTTCCTGGGAGGATATACCAGAGGATCCGTAATGATAGTCGACAGCTATTGTCAGGGCATGACAACCACGACAATAAAACTGAGGAATGCCGGGACAGAGGAAATGAGCCTCGGGGACTGTAATAGCGTATTCAGCGGAGCTGACAAGGACTGCGGTTCGCTTACTGTCAGCAGGACAGACGGCCAACCAATGTCCAATGCGAAGTTTTCAGGTGCTTCAATAAAACCACAACAGTTAACAACATTTACGGATACTTGTGCAAGCGGTACAGAATCAAGGACATGCACGTACCGAATCGTTGGTTCCGGTCTCGGTGCCATAACGGCGACGGTTAACTGCGGTTAAACCCGGTCCTTTTTCTTTTCATTTTCTCTAGAATTAGTGGTATCTATATCTTCAGTTTTCTGAAATCGAGCCGGCCCTGGGCGAAGTGATCCCTTCCGCCGCCTGAACCGCCGTGCTTTTCGCACAGGTCCCTGACTTCCCTGACTATATCGGTGGTTTTGCTCATTCCCACAACGTCACCCTTTCTGCTTACGAGTATTACGGTCATCTTCGGGTCATCGCCGATAATCGAATCGGCGGTCTTTATCATCTCCTTTCTGTCCATGTCCACGATCTCGAAAATACGGTCATTCTTCGCCTTTTTCAGGAGGGATTCCGCATTGCTCCCCGCTCCATCCCTGAGCTTCCTGTCTCTCGATTTTTTCTGTTTTTTCCACGTATCAAACATGATTTCGCAGCCCCTTCTAAGGGAATCCGCCCTGGCCTTCTTTAACCCCGCCAGATCGATTTCTTTGACGAATTTTTCCACTGTCCTTTCGAGCTGATCAACCGGGACGGAAAAAAGAACTGAACATTCGTGAAGCTCTCTGGATACGTTTTCTTTCCTTTCTACCTCAGCAATTTCTTCCATGGTTTTGATCATGTTTTCGTATATCACCATTTCCTTCCCTTTCAGCTCCCCTACCTTTTCACCGGCAGTGAACTCTATCCTGTTAACACCGTCCTGGACCCTTTCGGATTTTATTATCTTTATCGATCCTACCTCCTTCGTGTTATCCAGGTGGGTTCCCCCGCAGGCCTCAACATCAAATATCTCGCCCTTTTCCGGTATTTTCACCACCCTCACCTTCTTTCCAGGCGAGGCGCCGCCCTGATACAATACGAAGCCGTACTCCCTCTCAGCCTCGCTCCTGTCCATAAGTTTCTTGAATACCTTTTTCTGTTTTTTGACCATTTCGTTGGCTATTTTTTCGATATCCTCCAGTTCCCTTCGGGTAAACGGGTTATAATGGGTAAGGTCAATCCTAGAAACATCAATCCCCTTTTGCGCCCCGGCCTGCCATACGTGCTTCCCGAGCAGTTTTCTCGCGGCGCCTGAAACCAGATGGGTTGCCGTGTGCATCTTCATCAGCTGGTATCTTCTTTCCCAGTTCAGCTCGCCTTTGACCGATTGTCCCGGTTTGAATTCCCCTTTCACCCTGTGAAGAATGACGCCCTCTGTCTTTCGTACTTCCTTAACTTCCTTGCCGTTGATCGTTCCCATGTCATGAGGCTGCCCGCCACCTTCCGGATAGAAAAGTGTCTGGTCGAGCACAACCCATTCTCCAATCGTTTTTAAGACCTTCGCATGGAATTCCCTCCGGTAAGGATCATCATAAAAAAGCATCCCCGTTTCCTTTATGCCCGAAACGTCAATACGTTCCTTTTTCTTATTATCTTCCGTCATGTGCTTATCCGTTATTTTCCCGTAGAAACCCTCCGCTATGTTTATTTTCTTTCCCATCTTCTCTCCTGCTTTTTTGAAAAGTTCTGGTGTCACACCGTTAGAAACATACAGCTTAACAATATCCCCTTCCGTCGGTTTCCCCTTTTCAAGTATTCTGGCGACCAGTGACTTTGCCTTATCCATTGTTTTTTTGTGCCTTTCCCTCTCCACATCAATAATATCCGAAAGCGAACCAATGTTTTCCTCCAGCTCAGGGAAGAGCGGCTTTAAGAACCTGGAGTGGAGTTCTGCCATCTCTACGAGATCGAAACCAAAACCGAATTCCTCGATAAAGGAGAACGACCTCCTCAGCAGGACCCTCAGGTTGTATCCGCCACCCACGTTCGAGGGGATTGCCCCGTCAGATACCGCGAAGAGCAGGGTCTTAATGTGATCGGTTATCGCGTAAAGGGCCTGCATGGGTTCAACGACCTTGTTTATTTCACTCACCGATACACCCAGCCTTTTGGCTATTTCATCCCTTGCCGCTTTCACGTTTTTGACCTCGTCGAAATCAAGCCCGCCTGCAAGGGTTGAATACCTGTCGAACAGTTCGCTGCCCCTGAAACCCGTTTCCCTTTTTATCCATTTTATCACGGGACCAAAAGCCGCCTCGTATCCCGTGTGGGTTCCCTGTGAGAACCACACGAGCCTTTCATGCCCCCACCCGACATCTATAACCTTTTGCGGAAGTTCCCTGTAGGTGCTACCGGTTTTTGTGAACTGGGAAAAAACAGAGTTAACAAGCTCCAAACCAAGTGATATCGTTTCTAGTGACGGACCGAACTGGGAAAAATCAGGCATCGACCAGACGCTTTCTATATATACCATCTTTTCCTTGGGTATGCCAAGAACGCCGTTAAGGAAACCGAAATTAAGGTCTATGCACCTGTCTTTCCAGTAATTCCCGAAAGAATGCTGACCTCCCATTATGAATGAGGTATGATGCCTTCCAGTGACTCCGACGTTGGCTATGTCCGGGAACCTGAGGCATACCTGCGGAACGATCAGTGGATCTCCCGGATATTCCATGACTATCTTGCCGTTGTCTATTCTCTGGAAATCCTGTATGGAAGCTATGGTGAAGAAAAGATCAGGTCTCCATCTGTCCACCACAGGATATCTGCTGACCGCCATGTGGCCATTCTTCACGAAAAACCTTTCGAACGCCTTCCACATATCCACGTAATTGAGGCTTTTTTTGGTTACCGGCTCCCCTATGAATCCGTAGTTGTCGCACGGAGGATCGCCGCATTTCCTCTTTTCACTGTCCAGCGTCCAGAAATACTTCCCGCAGTTTTCGCACTTCTTTCGCTCGAAACCCTCCCTCTTAAAAAGCTCTACCTGATATTGTTTTTTCCAGTCCTTCTCGAATTCCTTCTTGAGACTGTCTTTCGTGAACATAATAACAAATATTTATCCTGGCATATTTTTATAAAAAACGAGTGTCACTTCGGTTTTTCTGCCCTGGAAACCATTAATTTGGTTTTTACTGCCACGTCAGGATTCACTGAAATACTGTCTATTCCGCATTCCACCAGAAATTTAACGAACTCCGGGTAGTTGCTCGGGGCCTCCCCGCATATCCCCACCTTTCTTCTGTATTTATGGGCGGTTTCTATGAGATGCTTTATGGACCTTTTCACAGCTTCATCCCTCTCATCAAACTCTTTCGAAAGCGTTTCGTTGTCCCTGTCTATACCCAGCGTGAGCTGAGTCAGGTCGTTGGAACCTATGGAGAAACCGTCAAACAGCCTCGAAAATTTATCAGCCAGCCATATGTTGGATGGTATCTCTGCCATTGCGTATATTTCAAGATCCTTGCCCCTTTCAAGCCCTTCTTCTTCCATTATCTTGAGTACCCTTTCCCCTTCATCTATCGTTCTGCAGAATGGTATCATTATTTTTATGTTTTTCAGCCCCATTTCATCCCTTGCTGCTTTCAGGGCCTGGCATTCCAGCCTGAAAGCAGGTTCGTATTTCTTGTTTATGTATCTGGAAGCGCCTCTCCACCCTATCATTGGATTTTCCTCCAGAGGCTCGTATTCAACCCCTCCCTTCAGGCCTGCGTATTCGTTGCTCTTGAAGTCGGACATCCTTACTATGACAGGTCTCGGGTAGAAGGGAGCGGCTATCTTTGCTACCCCCTCGGAAAGCTTTTTCAGGAATTCCTTCTGCCTGTTCTTTTTTATCATGTGGAGGGGATGCTCCTTGACATATGATGTGATTATGAATTCCTCCCTTGCCAGTCCTATTCCGTCAACGGGGAGTTTTGACGCATCCATTGATTCGTCCGGCACACCCACATTCACGAATATGTCGGTTTTCGTTTTCGGGAGATTTTCTATTTCCCTGTGGTCGATTCTGTATTTCAGGATGCCGGAGTATATCTTTCCAACCTTCTCCGTGCAGTCTACCGTTATATTTTCCCCCGTTTTTATTGTCCTGGTCGCATCTATAGCATCGATTATGCACGGAACACCCAGCTCCCTCGATACGATCGCAGCATGGCTGGTCGATCCGCCCTTCTCGGTTATTATAGCTGATGCCTTTTTCATTATGGGTTCCCAGTTGGGATCGGTCATTTCAGTTACCAGAACCTCCCCGGCTTTGAATTTATAGATGCCTTTGACGTTCTTTATCACGCTTGCTGTCCCTGCACCTATCCTTTGACCTATGGAATGTCCGGTCAGTATGAGCTTCCCCTGCTCCTCAAGAATGTATTTTTCAATGGTATTGGAATTCAGATTAGAATGGACTGTTTCCGGCCTTGCCTGCAGGATGAATATTTTACCGTTTTTGTCCTTTGCCCATTCAATATCCATGGGCCTTTTGTAATGCTTTTCTATACTCATTCCGTATTTTGCCAGCTTCAGCACGTCTTTGTCCTCGATCGAATACATGTCCCTCAGGAAGCTGAGTACCTTTTCATCGATGTTTTTCCCGAATTTTTTGGTCAGCATGCGTTCTTTGCTGCCGAGTTTTCTTTCAATTATTTTCATCGTGGGCTTGAAAATGGTAAATTCGTCCGGCGTGACAACACCCTTGACAACATATTCACCAAGCCCGTAGGATGCATTTATGATGATTGAATTCCTGAAACCACTGTCAGGGTCCAGGGTGAACATTACCCCGGATGAATGGGACTCCACCATTATCTGGATCCCCACTGAGAGCGCGACTGAGAAATGATCAAAACCCTTGTCCCCCCTGTAAGATATTGCCCTGTTCGTAAACAATGAAGCATAACATTTTTTTACTGCCTCAATCAGATCTTTCCTGCTAGTGTTGAGGTATGTTTCCTGCTGGCCAGCAAAGCTGGCATTTGGAAGGTCTTCCGCCGTAGCCGAGCTCCTGACGGCAACCAATGGTTTGTTAATACCGGAAACCCCTGAAAGCTTTTTGTGGCAATCGAGTATTTCATTCTCCAGGTCATTTGGGATACCCGCCTTCATTATGGCTCTTCTTATGGATTTCCCGGCCTTTTCCAGATCCTTTACGCTTTTGGTGTTTATTCCCTTTAACTCCCTTTTTATGTGTTCCTCCAGTCCGTTCTCCTTCAGAAAGTGCCAGTATGCCTTGGAAGTTATGGCAAAGCCCGGCGGAACCGGTATTTTTGTTTTGCTTATCATTTCCCCAAGCGACGCGTTTTTTCCGCCTACCAGACTGACGTCACCCTTTCCGATCTCGTTAAACCACAAGACAAACCCCTTATTCACCATAGATAATATTGGTCTCTCCGGGTACTTAAATTTATAATTAAAAATAAGGAATTCTGCTGTCCGGGCGCAAAAAACAAATTAACCAAACAACGCACCCAGTCCAGCAGCGGCCTCTTCAGCCTTTTCTTCCTGTTTTTCTTCCTGCTTCTCTTCCTTTTTCTCGCCTTCTTCTTTTCCTGCTCCTGCAGATGCCTGTGGTGCTGCCTGTACAACCGCAGCCTGCTTTATTGCTTCGTCTATGTTAACGTCTTTAAGGGACGAAACCAGTGCCTTTATCTGCGCGTCTTCGGCCTTTGCCCCAGCAGCTTCTACTACCTTTTTAACACCTGCCTCGTCAACAGTTTTTCCGAGACTGTGCAAGAGAAGTGCCGCATATACTATATCCATTTTTCACACCTCCGTGAATATTACTCCTTTTTTTTATCGGAACCTTTTGTTCCTTTACCCTTTGGATCATTCTTACCCTTTTTGGGTTTTTCCCCCTCTTCTTCTGTTTTTCCCTCTTTTGGAGCGTCCTTCTTCTGTGATTCGATTTTTTCTTCCGGTTTCTCTTCAGCCGGAGGAGCGGATAAGTCCGCTTTGCCCTTCAACGAAAACATCTGGGCATTTGCCTTCGAAAGAAGCCTGCCTATTGTTTCTTTGGTTATTATGTTCGCTTCCATGGCAAGCGATAATGCTTCCCTTTGGGCTTTGGATATAAGATGGGGAACTGTGACATCTGTTATATAATTTATGCTCATTGCCAGATTGAAGGCGCACGAGTGAGCATATTTAAGATCATCAACATATTTTTCCTGCGGTATGAAGAGGACGTCCTTCTTGAATATGGTTCCCTGGTCCCATACAGCGACAAGGTTAAGCCCGATTTCCATTGGTTCTATCCCCAGTTTTCCGATTATGTCGGCAACGTTCCTGTCAATAACTTCCCCTTCCCTTACAACTACCGTATCCTTCTTAACCACTATCTTTTCACCCTCCACACCTGCCGGTATCTTTACCCTCTGAAGTTCCCCGATAACCGGTCCCGGCTTAAGCGGGGTCGGGCCCGCCTTCACCACTATGTCGGTCGGAGCGATATCCCCTTCCTTCGCGGCGGCGAATGATTTGGAAGAATCTATTATCCTTGCCAGCTCAAACGGGTCTTTATCTGAAAGCAGGAGAGCAGGCTGGTTCTGAATAAGGGCTTCCAGGTCTTTCAGCCCTTTCTTGTCAATCTTTTCTATCGCTAGTCTGATAAGACTCTTCCTTATAACCATTATGGTAGCCTTGCCCCTGAGTTTGTCCCTCATCTCGTGAAGCTGCTTGCCGGGCATTTTGAACATGTCTAGCAGTCCTATTATTGGGTATTTCTCAAGATTCTTTGCAAGAACCTTCACACCCTCTCTCTTTTTTTCTGATACCACAATAATCACCTATATCTTCAGCCTCACCGGTTTGCCCATTGTCAGCTTTATGTAGGCATTTTTTACGTTATTCCTCCCCTTGGGAAGCTTTTCATTGACAAAGTTCATGAGGGCGGTTAAGTTTTTAGCGATCTGCTCATCTTTCATCTCTTCTGTGCCCAGTGAAACATGAATAACCGGTGAGTCCTTTATTCTTACCCTCACAAGTTTTTTTGACATGATGATAAAAGGATCAATCTTTCCTTTGGGTGGTATAGGTTTCGGCATAAGTCCCCTGGGACCAAGAACTATACCCAGCGTCTTACCAACCTGTGGCATAAGCGGAGCCTCGGCAAACCACCATTCGTATTCCTTCGAATATGCCTTGATCATTTTCTTGTCCTTTCCGAGCTTATCCAGATCGTTTTTTGTTATGACAAGGTCCGCTTTCCCCTTGGCCTCTGGCAGAAGGGTGTCTACTATGAAAACGTTTTTGGTTTCCCTCCCCTTACCCTCCGGAAGCGAAAACTCCAGATTTAGTTTGTTTTCTGGTTTTTTCAGGTCAATGTTCTTAAGAGAAATTGCAATATCCCATGTCTGGGTGAATTTTCTTTTCTTCGACTGCTCTTTCGCTTTCTTTATTTCTTCAATGAACTCCATTCTGATCCTCCCACTTACGTGGTACAGCGGATGTTTCGAAAGACAGCTTGATTCAGTCAGTCAAAGCTGTCATACGCTATTTCGAATACAGTTATTTTATTTATAAAGATATTTAAACCTTTCTTTCGAGATATTCCTTCAGAAAAACGGCGAAATCCTGGTTTTTTCCGGAAAAGCTAAAAATCCTCTCCTTCCCCAGCAGATCAAAACCAGAGGAAATCGCCGTGGCTACGTATGAACGTATGCCATCTTCCATCAGCTTTTTTGCCGATTTACCCAGAAATTCTTTCAGAGAATCCCTGGCGGATGTCCATTTTCTTTCAGTAAATGCCACCCAGAAATCCTCCTCAACAAAAAGTTTTTCATTTTTGTATTTTTCCCTGAACTGTTTGCTGTGAACCTTTGAAAACAATGGTGGTCCCCTGAGCTTTTTTATCCCGGGCAATGACCATACCCCCATTTCGAAGAGCATTGCGGATTTTTTCCCGTCACTGAAAACATCGTGATCAATTACACTGAAATCATTTTCCTCCAGGAAATTAGTGATCCTTTTGGACGTTTTTCTCAGCTGGGAAAAAAGGATATCATCCACAACAGGATGTCTTTTGAACGTGACGCATATAAGTTCGCTGCCCCTTTTTTCAAATGATTTTCTAAGGTAAGAAGTCTTCACTACTGATTTTTTCAGGCTGAAGAATTTTTTACTAGGCCTTTTCACAAAAAGTTCACACATCTTCACAAAAAGCACGAAATTCCTCGGTGAAAGTGCGGCAGCAACGTTCCTGTTCGGATCTGTTGGATCGATAATTATAAGTGGTTGCCCCCTGTAATAATTCTTGATATCCGCTACTCTGCAGTGTTTTTCTATATCTATGAACTCCCCTGCTTCCCAGTTTTTCGCGTTCTTTACGGTTTCCTTGAATGTTTTGTATTTTATTATGAGAAGTTCGCAAAGATACCCGGAAAATCCCTGAGTCTTGACATCGGATCCGTATACGCCAATAGATTTGCAGAACTGCTTGAGCAGCCTGACCTCCCCCGACATCTCTTTGCTCAGTTTTTTCGATATATACCTGTTATGGAAGGGGGTCCTGTCAACCGCCGACTTTATCTTTGATGCGGATTCTACTTTATAGCACGGCACAATATCTATACCGTAATCCCCGATTTCTCCCTTGACGTAAGGGTGCTCCGCATATGCTATAAGGAATTTGCCATTCAGTCGCTTCATTATCTTCTTACCCAGGTCTATCCCGGTTTTTTCAAGTCTGTCCCTGGAGTAGGTTGTGGGAAACATTATAAAAAGATCTATCTCCTTCTTGTCCCTGAGCCATGTATCCCTTATGAATGACCCGGCTATTGTTTTTTCCAGACCCTGCGGCTTCAGTATACTTTCGGACGCATTCAGTACGCTTTTCAGAATTCTGCCGATGTCTTCCCTTTCCCTCTCCGAAGGCGTGATATTTTTGAGAACATTTTTTAAAACAGATTCCATATTAATTATTATACAACCGAATATATACATTTTGATCAAACCTGGAAAAATATGTTGTTTTCAAATGATCTGCTGCTGAGCAAATTCATAGACGTAGAAAAACCCATAACCGCCATTTCTTCGCATGATCTGATATTATTGAACGAGAAACAGAAAACAAGGGAAGTCATCGATTTAATTATAGACAAGGGTTTCAGGAGAATTCCGGTCGTTGATAAAAAAAATCATCTGAAAGGAATCGTTACTACGATGGACATACTCAATTTTCTTGGCGGTGGCGATAAATACAGTATTTTCTTGAAACACAGGAAAAGCTTGTCTTCCCCCGTATCGGATATTATGGAAAGGCATGTAATAACAATAGATAAAAAAACATCCATCCGGAAATCACTCGGCATTTTCAAGATGAAGGGAAAGGGACTTTATCCGGTCGTTGACGGAAACAGAGTCATCGGTTTGGTTTCTGAATGGGATATAATAAAAAAGCTCAAGCATGAAGTCGGCCTGAAAGTGAAGGACTTTATGGTAAAAAGACCGATAGTCACCGGAGGCAACTTCACGTCATTTGAAATTTCAAAGATACTGTGCAGGGGCGGATTTCGCAGGCTTCCTGTTATGGACAGGGGGGTTCTGATAGGAATAATAACGCCTTTTGATGTAATAAAATACCTGAATGGAAAAAACAAGGAAGCCAGCCTTTTGGAGGACAAGACCAGAGTGTGGGAAATAATGCAGAAGGATGTCGTTAAAATAAAACCCGAAGCAAACTTAATGGCAGTAATAAAATCAATGAAGATGAAAGGAATAGGAGGTTTTCCGGTTATGGAAAACGAGGAATTGGTGGGAATAATAACAGAAAGAAACATAATAGATGCGTTAATGGTATGACGGCTTATACAGATTGGATAAAGCCGTCCCTCGAAATAACAGATTGACGAAGACTCACATGAATAAAAAAATAGACCCTGAAAAATTCAAAAAACTTATTCAGGAATTAAGCGAAAAAATTCTGCTTGTGGAAGGAAAAAAGGACGAAGAAGCTTTAAAAAGACTTGGTCTTAAAAATATTATTGCTATAAACGGCAAACCGCTTTATATTGTTGCGGAAGAACTGTCAGCAAAAAACCAGGAAATAGTAATACTTTCAGATTTCGATAAAGCAGGAAAGGAAATTAATTTGAAGCTTAAAAAACTGCTTCAGAGATATAAAAAAACAACTAACGTGAGACTGAGGAAAGGCATCATGAATTTAGGTAAAAACAAGATCGAGGATCTTGGAAATTTGGCAAATTCGCAGGAATTGGAATATCCTGCATTTAAGGAGGATGATAATCATGTCAAAATTAGCACCAACTTCAATAAAATACGTAATAAAAGCACAGATAGATGCGAAGGGAGTAATAGAGAAACCTGATGTTATAGGAGCTATTTTTGGTCAGACCGAAGGTTTGCTTGGTTCTGACCTTGATCTGAGAGAATTACAAAGAACTGGCAGGATAGGTAGAATTGAGGTAAACGTTAAATCTGACAGGGGAAATTCTTCAGGTGAACTTATAATACCAAGTTCCCTCGACTCCGCGGAAACTGCACTGATAGCCGCAACGCTCGAAACCATAGAAAGGGTAGGGCCCTGTACCGCGAGGATAACACTGAAGTCCGTTGAGGATACCCGTGCGCTGAAGAGAAAACAGGTTTTGGAAAAGGCAAAAATGATATTGAAGGAACTGCTTGACAAGGGAATACCCGATACCACAAAAATCACTGAAGAGATAAAAGAAGAAATCAAAACCTACGAAGTTACAACCTATCAGAATCTCCCGTGTGGTCCGGGAATAATGGATTCTGACGAGATAATAGTGGTTGAAGGAAGAGCAGACGTAATAAATCTTATTAAATACGGAATAAGAAACGTGATAGCATTTGAGGGAAGTTCCGTTCCTCCCGCAATAGTGAATTTGATGAAAGAAAAAATCACTACCGTGTTTGTAGACGGTGACCGCGGAGGAGAGCTAAATCTCAAAGGTCTGCTGGAAGCTGCTGAGGTTGACTACGTTATTCAGGCACCAAACGGAAAGGAGGTGGAAGAACTCTCCAAAAAGGAGGTTTACAAATCGCTCAGAAACAAGATATCCGTTTCCCAGTTCAAGATGGAGAATCCGGCGATGTTCAAGAAGACTTCCACAACCACAACAACAAGGAGAACAACAACAAGATCTTCAACTTCCACAACCACGTCAGCCCCACAGGCAAAGATTGAAACAAAAACATTACCCAACAAATCAGAAACAATAGACGAAAAACAGATGTCCGTCTTCAAAAAAACGCTTGAGGAACTTATCGGAACAAGAGCAGCCTGTATATTCGATTCGGATTTCAACCTTCTGGGTAAAGTTCCGGTTAAGGAACTGGAAAATGTTTTAAAGACGGTGGACAAACCATTTGCAGTCGTATTTGACGGAAAGATTGACTACAATTTAGATTTCATTGCCAAGAAAAAGGGAATTAAATTCCTTGTTGGAATGGAAAAGGAAAACATGAGGTCATCTATAACACTGCTTTCAAGGGAAAATCTCAAATAGGGCAGCGGGGTTTACCCGCCCCCTCTTATTATTAAATTTTCTCTCAGTGGTATAACTTCCAATTCACCATTGTATATCTGAACATTCCCTATAATATTCACATAATCCCCGTTTTTTAATTCACGCGTGTTCACATTTTTCATTTCCAGCAATTTTATTGTATCTTCCCATAAAACAATTTTAACAGAACCTGTCCCATCTTCCAGATCAAAAAACATATGACCATTACTGGTTTTTACATCTTTCACACTTCCGCTTATGTTCACAGCGCTTCCAACAAAATACCTGTCCAATTGACCGACATTCACGTGAATATAATTCACATAGTTCAAAACGATATACAGCGTTATAAGACAAAAAACCACTCCAGCAACGCAGAAAATTGTCAGATTTTTCTCTTTCATGCTAACACGTCAGGTAAAACGTAGATACATCTTCATATATAGGCCCCTTTGGAGTTAATGTACTCTTTTTCAATTTCACGCTATTCACTTCCATTTCACCTATATTCACATTATCATATTTATCTATTTTTTCCAGCATCAGTTCCATGTTCCTGCCAGATTTCACCCTTCCTATGGTCAGATGCGGCGAATGATTAACATTTTTCTTAAAATCTATTTTAGCGTCTATACATTTCGATAAAAAAATGAAATCTTCATAACCCCTTTCTACACCTACCCATAATGTTCTTATGCGATTTTTGCTTCCGAAAAAAGATACGCCTTTGAATGAAATTTTGAATTTTTTAACCCCCTTGCACACATCAGATATATTATCAGAAATTATCTTCACGTCATTTTCACTTATTTCACCGAGGAATTTCAGTGTCAGATGAAGATTATCGGGTTCAACGAATTTCACATCAATCTCCAGGTTTCTGAAATCATTTATAACTTTTCTTGCCTCATCCAATACGTTTTTTTCTATTTCTATGGCAATAAAAGACCTCATAATAACAAATAAATTGGATTTTTTATATAAATTAATTCCATTACATTCACAAATGAATATAAATTTTCATGTTAAAATATATGAAATTATGAAATCAAATCCCAAAACAGGTGAACAATACATGAAGTTGTTTGAATGGAAGGAAAACCCATTCAATTTCAAAATACTACCTGAACTTTTTGTCGGGTATTCCAACGAATTGAAAAGCATGTCAGATGTTCTCGAAAACAGGGAAAAATTTTCACTCCTGATAGGACCAACTGGTTCAGGAAAAACCACATTACTCCGTCACATGTCTAGGAAATTCAACAAGAAATATATTATTTATTATTTACCAAAGCCACCCAAGGACCCGACCGATTTGATAGGAATATTCACAAAATATATGGGTGGGGGGGTTTTTGACAAATTATTTTCACGTGAAAAGAACATAACATTATACAATCTTAGCGAATGGGTTAGCAAAAAACTCAAGGAAAATGAACTTTTCCTTTTCTTCGATGAGAGTCACGAAGCCTCAATCGAAACGCTGGAATGGCTCAGGACGATAGTTGACCAGGTTGATGGTCTGTCAGTCGTGCTTTCCGGGCTTCCTGTTCTGGATTCTCTTCTTAAAGAGCAGCTTGAAACGTTCACGTGTAGGGTGAACACAAAAATAGAGCTGACCAACCTTACACGTTCCGAGACGCGTGAAATGATAAAGAAAAGGATAGAGTGGGCAGGGGGGGGTGACATAAAACCATTCACATCAGAGACAATAGATCATGTTTATGACACTACCGGCGGATTTCCCAGGGAGGTAATAAGGGTATGCAACAGTCTCGTGAAGAAGGCCCTTGAAAAAAACATATCAACAATAGACGTGAACTTTTTGAATGAAGTTGAGTACGGAAGCGTGAAGAGGGTTCCACTGAATTCGCTTGAGGGGATCCCTGCAAGGCAAAGATCAATACTGGAATTACTAAACGGAAGAGGACCGATGACACCAACCGAAATAGTGGCAAACATGGACCTCAGCGAATACAAAGACAAGCAAAATGCAATCCGTTCAGTTAATAACATACTGAAGAGATTGCTAAAGGATGAATTCCTTACCAGGAAAGGAAGGGGAAAAAGCTATCAGTATATGGTCTCAGAAAAGATAAAAACATTGCTCGTTAACAAGTAACCTTAAATATTTTATTCCCATAATATAACTATCTTTAGGAGGATTAATATGGAAGAAAGAGTAAGAAGCAGACAACTTGTAGGAAAGGTCTTGGTTTCTGAGGAAACCGGAAAGAAGTTCGGTGTTGTGGGTGATATCGACTACATAATAGAATCAGGGGAGCTTATAAACATAGTACTGGTTGAGCCTACTAAGCATACATCTGAACTGAATCTTCACGAAGATGAAAAAAGAAGGGTTTTGGTTCCATTCTCAGCAGTTAAGTCTGTAGGCGACTTCGTTATAGTCACCGAGAAGGATATAGTTTAATTCCATTAGACCCTTTGATTTGATTTATTTTATATAAATTTGACCCCGTCAATAATAATTATTATGAACAGGGAAAAATATTACAGAAACACCCTTATCAATACTTTAAAGATATTTAACTGCTTAAAAGATCACGAAAATGAAGGAGAAGGCTTTTTAACCATTTCTAAGATATCTAAGATAACTAAACTCCATAAATGGACGGTTTCCAGGACTTTGGATCTTTACATGCACCCTTTGATTGAAATGATAATACCGGAAGGCTTTGAGGATGTCGGTTTACAGATAAAATTCATAAGGCTCAAAAACCCAGATATAACAAAAGAACAAGTCCTACGTCTGTTGAAATTCAATAAAATAATAAAAAACGGGGACTAAACCTCACTTTTTTCAGTCCCTCACTCCCTCGGTGGAAACCCTGAAAACGGCTTCCCCCTCGGGCAGAGACGGTGAGTCTATGAGCTTGGCTATCCTCTTGTCACCCTTCGATTTTCTGAAATACAGACGGAATGTTGCCTGATGACCCAGTATATGCCCTCCGATTGGGGCCGTAGGATCACCGAACAGGACGTCAGGCCTCGACATGACTTGGTTTGTAACGTAAACTACGAGGTTGTGCACGTCTGCCAGCTTTTGAAGCTGATGCAGATGCCTGTTAAGCTTTTGCTGTCTGTTAGCCAGTGTACCCCTCCCAGTGTAGTCTGATCTGAATGAAGATGTGAGCGAATCCACGACAATCAGCTTCACGGGCTCGTTCTTAAGTATCTCGCTCGCCTTGTCTGCAAGAAGAACCTGGTGATCAGAGTTGTATGCCCTCGCAACGAAGACGTTTCCCAAAGCCTTTTTGGGGTCAATTCCGATGGCTTCTGCCATCTGCCGGATCCTTTCCGGTCTGAATGTCTGTTCTGTGTCTATAAATATGCATTTGCCGTTGAACCCGCCTTTCTCCTTCGGAAGCTGCACGATTACCGCGAGCTGATGGGCCAGCTGGCTCTTCCCTGAACCGAATGCCCCGTGGGCTTCCGTGATTGCCTGAGTCTCTATTCCTCCCCCAAGCAGTTCATCCAGCGCCTTTGAACCGGTGGACAGCTTCCCCACGGATTCCCTCCTTTTCATAACGGTTTCCGCCGTCTCGAAACCCATCTTCATCTTTGATCTCGCACTTGCGATTATTTTGTTTGCAGTTTCGACCCCTATCCCGGTTTCAGCCGATATCTCTCCCGCAGAAGCGGCAGCTATACTCATTAGATTATCATAACCACATTCCTTCAGTTTTTCAGCGGTCTTCTCACCGACACCATCAAGATTTTCTATTTTTTCTTCAGCCATCAGATCACCTCACAATAGTTTATTATAACAATGATTTTAATACCTAACCAGTCCCAGAAGCGGTGAATTTACTCAGCAGATCGTTCATTTCCTTCTTCACGTCAACTTCACCAACTTCATTCACGACAAATTCCAGCTTCTCACTGAACTGGCTGAACTTCACCCTGCCGGTCATCAGGAACTCTTTACCGACAACGTTGATGTTTTCATACATAGAAAGCACGTCCTCGGAAAATTTCTTCTTAAGCTCTTCCGCACCTTTCCCAAGAAGCCTTTCTGCGACATCCCCGAAGAACACCGCCCTAATGTTACCCGAGCCGTCATCTATTATCCCGGAAAGAACCATCCTGTATTTGGGTTCGACTGCACCGTGATCTTTGCATGTCCAGTTATCGGCCTTTTTTTCAAGCCTTCCTTCACACTGCGGACATATTTCAAAAAACGGGTTTCTTTTGAAAAGCTGTATTAAGGATGCCCTTGTCTGGTTATACTCACCTTCCCTGAAATCATACACTGATTTATTTTTCACCTTCTCAAAATCCTGTTTTATTTCAGCGCTTTCGGGAACCTCTATCTTGATATCTTCCAGTTTTTCCACTTTACCCGTTTTTGTAAGCCTCAGTTCACAGTTTCCCCTGTTGTCTTCCCTGACGAAACCGTTTGATATTTCTATCACATCACCTTCATTTATGTTCATCCCATCAAAAACCTGTATATCGTCGTTCCACAGTGAAAAGCGTATAGTACCAGTCTCATCCCCGATTATAACGTTTTTGACTGAACCCCTTTTACCATTCTTTTCAAAATCCCTCTTATCAAAAATCTGGACGACTCTCCCTGCGACATCGACGGATCTCATACCGGAAACTATGTTCTTCACCTTTAACTTTCTTGCTGTTTCCTTGAGGAGACTGACTCCCAGCTCGTTACCCACTATGTAGGCAGCACCTTCAGGAGAAACCAGCCCGGAAAGCTCATCCTGCTTCTCCTCAATCATCTTTTTTATTTCCTGTTCAGGTTGGCCTGATTTTTTCGATATCTCCTCTATTATCTTGTCAATAGAAAGCATAATTAAAGATGGAGAAAAAACTATAAAAGCGTTGAATAATCATTCCATTACTTTAAGGCCAGTTGAGGACTCCCATAACCTTTCGACTTTATTTTTTGCTTTGGTTTTGTATGGTGGAATGTCATTATACACCCATTTCATCAGGGTTTCCGGCTCTTTATAATAAAGATTTACAAGTCTGCACACATCGTTAAACTCAGTCACGTTGTTTTTAATCATCCATTTTATGATCTTGATTCTTTTTTCCATGTCATTTTTCATTTCTTCCCCAGACATCCCCCTTTCAAATGATATCTTTTTGAGAAGATAAGACTCGTCTATGTTTTTCGAGAACGAATCAACGGACGGCATCCATGAAAATGATTTTATAGTGTGGGGAGTTCCGGTTTTCGGGTCGACAGATTCGATTTCAACAGTGTTTTTAACCCTCCTGGCGGACTTGCCCCTTTCCTTCGCGCTTGTCATCACAACGATTAGATCAAGGGTTTCTATGAGACTCGGGGAAAGCTCTATCGGAGGGCTCTCCAGCCTTTTGATCACGTCTTCCAGTGATCCCGCGTGAATCGTTCCTATCGAAGAATGTCCTGATGCCATGCCCTGGAACATTACGTAAGCTTCCTTCCCCCTTACCTCACCAACTATCACGTAATCGGGATTCTGCCTGAAAGACTCCTTCAGCAGTTCGAAAAGAGTCACTTCCCCGTAAAGCCTCCCACCAGGTCCCGGTACCCCGAAACCCGTTCTGGAAACCGACGGTATCCAGTTTTCGTGCGGAAGATTGAGCTCCCTGGTATCTTCTATGCTCACTATCTTGTCTTCCGGGGGTATGAACATGCTTATGCAGTTAAGGAATGTGGTTTTCCCTGTCGAAACACCTCCGCAGATAAGTATCGACAGCTTTGATTCAACTATCATCCAGAGATATGCCATCATCTCAGGAGATGCTGTTTTGAGGTTTACTATATCCACTGGCGAGAAGGGATGTACCCTGAATTTACGAATGGAGAATGTAGGACCGTGCGTTGTCACGTCCTTCGCCAGAGTCGCCTGTACCCTTGAACCATCCGGAAGTGAACCGTCAAGCAAAGGTTTAGCATAAGAAATGTACCTTCCGCATCTTTCGGCGAGTTTTATTACAAAATTATTCAGGTTTTCCATGTTATCATAAAGAATATTTGTTTCCAGCGAACCGAATTTTCTGTGCACCACGAAAACCGGTATGTTAAATCCAGGACAACCTATGTCTTCTATGTAAGGGTCATGAAGAAGACTCTCTATCTCGTTAAGCCCCACAAAATCCCTGTATACGTGGTATATTATTTTGAGGTATGTGTCGGTTTCAAGTACTATACCCTCATCCTCCAGAACCTTCTCTATCTTTTTTTGTATGTATTCAAGCGTTTTCCCGCCCTTCTTTATTTTGGTGAGATCGATGTCAAGCATGTCGAGTATGTCTTTTTTGATATTTTCCAGTATCTCTTTCTCTTTTTTGTCCAGCACCGGCTCTATCACATCGTATGCAAGCGCTTTCTTCTCAGTGTTCCATTTTATATGCGCATAAATGAAAGGTTCAAGAAGCGGGTATTTTATATCGATTTCAGAAGCCTTTATTTTTTTGGGAAAAAATATCAGATGCCTCGGTTCCTTGAGAGTAATCGAGGGGTATTTAACCTTCCTTTTAAACATGATTTTCTCTATCTTTCCCCTCAACACCCCTCTGAGGTTCATTTTCTTACCTTTTTTACAATTTTTCTGTGTCTTGCGCAGGCCGGACAGGCATAGAACTTTGTAGTGGAAAGGGTGGCCCTTCTCCCAAGTTCCTTTCGCAGGACCGGGTCAGATATAGTGAAACCTCTGTAAACCGGGAATGTCTTGTATTTAGGGACCTTTCTTCCGCAGAAACTACACGTTATTGTATTTTCTTTACCCCTGGTCTTGGTGTGATGCCAACCTCTTTTGTAAAATCCCTTTGTCATATCTTACTCCTCTATAATATATTTTTCCCTTGCAATATAAATTGAAACCAGCAACGATCAATTCGGGTAATTAGATAAGTGACATAACAAATTTAAATAGATAATTGCTTTGGTGCTATCCCTTTATTACCCCTATCGGAATCATCCTTGCAACCTTTGTTGATATGCCAGATCCGTGTACGCTGTCTATTACAGATTCTACGTCTTTGTACGCAAGCGGGGCTTCCTCGGCAAGACTTTTCGGGCTGGTGGCCTGTGACACTATTCCCCTTTCCAGAAGTTCGCTCTTTATTTTGTCGCCCCAGAATTTTTTGATTGCAGCGTGCCTGCTCATAGCCCTTCCTGCACCATGCGCTGATGATCCGAAGCTTATTTCCATCGCCTTCGCGGATCCTTTCATAAGGTAGGAAGACGTCCCCATGGTACCGGCTATTATTACCGGCGTGTCGGGGAATGACCTTGTTGCACCCTTCCTGTGAACATAAAGTTGTCTTTTCTCACCGTTAACCTTGTGCTCTTCGTATTTCACGATGTTGTGTGCTATTGCGTATATTGTTTTCATGTCCATGGATTCCCAGCCCCTCGAGAAAACCCTCTCGAAAACCTCTCTTATCCATTTGGTCATGACAGCACGGTTTGTAAAAGAATAGTTGGCCGCGCATTTCATCGCGGCGAAAAAATCCTGGCCCTCTTTGGAATTTACCGGTGCGCATGCGAGCTGGCTGTCCGGAAGCCATATGTTGTATTTTTTAACCGCCTGCTCCTGTATCTTCAGGTAATCTGTTGCTATCTGGTGTCCCAGCCCTCTTGAACCGCAGTGAAGCATTATTAAAACCTGCCCGGGCTTTTCGATTCCCCATGATTTTGCGGCATTCTTGTCGAATACGTGAGTGACTTCCTGTATTTCAAGGAAATGATTTCCGGCACCGAGCGTTCCCAGCTGAGGGGAGCCCCTCTTTTTTGCCAGGTCAGAAACCTTCCCGGGGTCTGCATCTTCCATGCATCCCATTTCCTCCGTCCTGTCCTGGTCTTCCTTTGTTATATATCCCCTGTCCACTGCCCAGTTTATCCCGTGCTTTAGAACCTCTTCAAGATCATCTGGCGACAGCCTCAGCCTGCCCTTGGCGCCGACACCTGAAGGAATGGCCTTGAAAAGTGACGGTACAAGCCTGTCAGCCTCTTTCCTCACGTCATCCGATGACAGATTTGTTCTGATGAGATTTATACCGCAGTTTATATCAAAACCGCACAGACCTGCCGATATGACGCCATCCTGATCATCGAAAGCCGATACTGCTCCCATTGGCAGTCCGTAGCCCCAGTGCATGTCAGGCAGTCCGACAACGGGGTTAACCACACCAGGAAGGCACGCAACGTTAGTCAGCTGCTGTACTGCGGCATCCTCTATCGCATCCATTATCTTCTGGTTGGCTATCACCCTGGCGTCAACCCTCATTTCCTTTCTGGACTTCTTCGGGAGATTCCATTCGAACTTGTTTATTTTTTCCAGATTTTCTTTCATCTTATCACACCATTAGATATGCAATTGTTTACTTAAATCTGTTCATATGTCAAGAGAAACCCTTGTTTTATAACCTTTGTCTGTTTTTTCGAATAGATATTTGTAATTGGTTACAGCCTTTACTACGGTTCCTCCCTTTGAAGGATCGGATTCCTCGCCGTAAATCTCCGCCTTTAAATATTTTTCATTTATTTCAACAATCCTGAATTCAGAAAAAAACATCATATCTATGTCAACGGTGCTTATCAGTTCCTGGAGCCAGTTGAACATGAGCTCTCCCGGGTTGCGTCCTCTGACTTCTATTATCTTATTTTCCGTTTTTCCTATTTTTTCGATTTGGCATATTACTGAAAAAAGAGCACGTGCGGAGTTCTCGAAAACCTCTTTAAGGTCCTTCCCGTAAGCCTCGAACATCACATCCGAAGTCAAATCGTCTATAAACCTGTATTTCATATAAACAAATTACCATTTTTTGAATTTAAAAGTCGTTTGACTAAGGAGGAATAAATAAATATAGGATACCTTACAGTCCCTCTATGTCATATTTGTATATTATGTCCTGGGCCCCTTTGCACTGCAGCGACTGCAAAACAAACTCGTATAGCGTATTGTTGGCCGGTATTATGTATGTTTGTATGTTTTGTGAGGACACGTTTAGGCCGCCGAGCCTTTGCGGGATCGTGTACCTTTGCCCTGTTGTGTTGGATGTGTATGTGAGTCTGGCGGAAAAGCCACTAAGATCCACGTCTCCCGTGTTGAATATGTGAAGTGTCAGGTTCCCGTTACCGAAATACGCTCTCTGGATAAGGATACCTGCTCTTGAACAAAGAGCGAGTTCTGACCTTTGCTGTTCAACGAACTGCGTTGCCCACCCGGCCAAAATCCCTGCGACTATCATAGTAAAGGCTATTAACATTATAACAGCAATCAAGGGCGAAATACCTTTCCTCATCATAATTTTACTCCTTTGTGATATCGTTTCCTGTTACTCTGGCGAATGACTGTGGGCAAGCCATGTTGAGCACCTTTATCTCCTCGCTTGTCGATCCGATAGCAGAGTAGTCACCTTCTGTACCATTCATGTCAACAATTATTATCGCGGATCTCTGTTCCTTGAGCGGGTTGTTTTCTGTTATTGTGGGACTTATTGACAGGTCACTTGACGTTGAATTGTATAGCACGACACTGGTCGCGTTCAGTATCTGAACCTCGAACCCGTGAAGATCTATTTTTCCGTTGTTTGTTATTTTCAGCGTCAGGTTTTTTGTGGAACTTTTGTATGTGGCGGAATCGATGCTGTATGTTGAATATGATGCACAGGAACTCGCACCGCCAATTTCGTTGTTTACCCACTGGGTAACCCAGCTCGATATCATCACCCCAACTGCAACTGTTATTCCGATAAGTATGACAGCAGCTATTACAGGAGATACCCCCTTCATTCCCATATTTAATATCTTGACAGTGTTCCCTAATATATATTATTTCCTTAATCCCTTATTACGTTTATCATTTACTACAAACAGCGAAAAAAGTTACAAAAGCTTTAAAAATGATTGATTGAAAAGAATTTGTTAACATGGTAAATGATTTAAGGTATTCGTAACTGAAACTGATGAGGTGATTTTGTGGAAGAAAAAATGGTTTATATGTTTGACGAGGTCAAGGGTGGAAATACACCTGAAAATATAATTTTACTGGGTAACAAGGGAGCCCAGCTTTCGGAAATGACCGGAATAGGGCTACCCGTGCCTCCCGGTTTCACTATAACGACCAAGGCATGTGTTGCCTTTTATGAGGAAGGAAAGAAATGGCCGGCCGGTCTGGAGTCCCAGGTCAAAAAAGAGCTCTCCAAACTGGAGGAGAATACCGGGAAGAAGCTTGGAGGATCGCAAAATCCGCTCTTCCTTTCTGTCAGATCCGGCAGTTATGTGTCAATGCCGGGCATGATGGACACGGTTCTGAACCTCGGGATGAATGATCAGAGCGTGCTGGCACTCGCTAAAATGACAGATAACGAAAGGGGCGCATGGGACTCTTACCGGAGATTCATACAGATGTTTGGGGACGTCGTGATGGGTATAGAGCATTCCAAATTCGAGGAGATGCTGGATAAATTAAAGGAAAACTGCGGGGCGAAATATGATACTGATCTTACTGCAGAAAACCTGAAAGACCTGGTTGAAGATTACAAAAAGCTCGTTCATTCAGAAAATGGGAAATCATTCCCGGATGAACCATGGGAACAGTTAAAGATGTCGATAGACGCGGTTTTCGGTTCATGGAACAACAACAGGGCAATAAAATACAGGAAGATACACAAACTGAGGAATGATGCCGGAACGGGTGTCAATGTTCAGAGCATGGTTTTCGGTAACCTGGGAAATGACTGCGCCACGGGTGTGGGATTTACCAGGAACCCGTCAAACGGCGATAAAGAGCACTACGGAGAATACCTCATAAACGCTCAGGGAGAGGATGTCGTGGCGGGCATAAGAACACCTAAACATATAGATGATCTGAAAAAGGAAATGCCAAAAGCGTATGAAGAGCTTGTTAAAATATACGGCCTTCTCGAAAAACATTACAGGGACATGCAGGACTTTGAATTCACGATAGAGAAAGGAAAACTTTTCATTCTCCAGACAAGATCCGGCAAAAGGACAGTCCACGCAGCCGTTAAGATAGCGGTTGACATGGAAAGGGAAGGAATAATAGACAAGAAAAAGGCCGTTATGAGAATAAAGCCGGAACAGCTGGATCAGCTTCTTCACAAGCAGCTCGATCCCGTAGCCAAGGAAAAGGAAGAGCCTGTTGCCAAGGGGCTTCCAGCTTCTCCCGGGGCTGCGGTCGGGAAGGTCGTTTTCACGGCCGAAGAGGCGGCCAGGATGGTCGATGAAAACCCCGACGAGAAGGTGGTTCTGGTCAGAACAGAAACAAGCCCGGAAGATATCGAGGGAATGCATGCCGCCGAGGGTATACTCACTGCGAGGGGCGGTATGACATCTCATGCCGCGGTAGTGGCAAGGGGGATGGGTAAATGCTGCGTTGCGGGCTGTGATGACATCGTTGTCAGCGAATCGGAAAGGAGTTTCAAAATACCAAGCAAAAACAACATAATCATACGGGAGGGGGAATGCATAAGCCTTGACGGCTCAACCGGCGAGGTTTTCGTGGGTAAAATCGATCTGATCGAGCCGGAAATATCCGGGGAATTCGGCCGGCTGATGGAATGGGTAGACGGATTCAAGAAACTGAAGGTCAAGGCAAATGCGGACACACCCCACGATGCGAGTATCGCCAGAAAATTCGGCGCTGAGGGAATAGGGCTCTGCAGGACCGAGCACATGTTCTTCAAGCCGGAAAGGATAATGGCGATGAGAGAGATGATACTCGCGGATAATCTGGACGGGAGGAAAAGGGCTCTTGACAAAATACTCCCCTACCAGAAAGAGGATTTCAGGGGGCTTTTCAAAGTCATGGGCGGCCTTCCGATAATTATAAGATTGCTTGATCCCCCCCTTCACGAATTCCTTCCGAGCGAAGATAGGGACATCACTGAGGTTGCGGAAAGCATGGGTGTTTCTCCGGAGAAAATAAGGGACACCATAAAAAACCTTCACGAGTTAAATCCTATGTTGGGTTTCAGGGGATGCAGACTTACCGTGAAATACCCAGAGATTACCGAGATGCAGGCGAGGGCCATATTCGAGGCCGCTCTGGAAGCAAAGGAGGAAGGTCATGACCCAAAACCGGAAATAGAGGTACCCCTCATAGGGAACGTCAGGGAATTTTCCCTTGTGAGAAAAATTATTGACGGTGTAGCTGAAGATATTGGAATCAGGGATAAAATCAAATACAAAGTAGGCACGATGATAGAGGTTCCACGGGCAGCCCTTACGGCGGATGAGATAGCAAAGGAAGCTGATTTCATGTCTTTCGGAACGAATGATCTAACCCAGATGGGCTGCGGATTCTCAAGAGATGATTCCGGGAAGTTCCTCGGGCTCTATGTGGAGAAAGGATTATACGAAATGGACCCATTCCAGTCGATTGATCAGGAAGGCGTGGGGAAGCTCATGCGAATTTGCATCGATAACGCAAGGAAAACGAATCCCAAAATAGAGATCGGTATATGCGGTGAGCATGGCGGGGAACCGGAGTCGGTGAAATTCTGCCATAAGATAGGCCTGAATGACGTGAGCTGCTCGCCTTTCAGGGTCCCTATAGCAAGGCTCGCTGCAGCACAGGCGGCAATAGAGCAATAAATGCAAACTTTCGCATTTTAAACAGTTTAAAAACACAGAATACAAAAATAAACCAGTTGGGTGTTAATATGGTAAAAGTAAAAGAAGTTATGAAGAAGCACGTGGTCACGATAGGACCCGAAGTCGACATGTACACTGTTGCAAAGATACTGACCAACAACAGGATAGGATGCGCAGTGATAGTTCAGAAAGACATCCCGACAGGGATAGTCACGACCAACGATATTGTGACACTGATAGCCAAGAAGAAAGACCCGCAAAAAATCAAGGCTGGCGAATTCTGGAAAAGCAAAAAAAGGCCTTTCGAGAGCGTTAACCCCAATCAGAACATACTGAACGTTACCAAGAAAATGATAAAGACCGGTATCAAGAGGTTCCCGGTTGTAGACAAAGACCAGCTTAAGGGAATAATATCGGTCAAGGAAATACTTCTGGTTTCCCCGGAACTGATAGAAATACTCTCGGAAAAGCTCAAGTCAAAGGTGGAATCCGTAGTCAGGCCGGATGAAGAGATATCAGGCATTTGCGAGAACTGCGACGCATATTCCGATGAACTGGTCAATATCGAAGGAAGATGGATCTGTCCCGACTGCACTGGAGACTAGGTGCATGAAGGTTCCGGTTCCTGGTCGCTTATCCAGTTTTCAGGACCATCACCGTTTGATATTCTTTTTATGATTTTGTTTTCACCTGCCTGGATATCCCAACCCTCCATATAATTTTCCCATGAAACAAAATCTATTTTTTCATTTTCACTGTTTCTTAATGTTAATTCATCACCGGTGTTACTGAGGGATAAAGTAAGCCCGCCGGCTGACGGCGAGCAGTTGAACATTTCAAAAAAACCATAATCCTTTCTCGCAATTGTGAAGTAGGAACCGGAACCTAAAGACAAACCTTCAGGAAAACTCCAGTTTCCTGAGTTATCCGATATTCTCCATCCTGCTAGATTAACAGTTTCGTTGAGCGGGTTGTAAATCTTTATCCATTCCCTTTCCGTTTCCTTGCCGGGCGTATCGTACATAACTTCGGCAAACATCAGATGAAGTGAAATATTATTACAGGTTCCATTAATCTCACAATCATTTTCACATAGAGTTGAATTTTCCCCCTCTTCACATATCCCGTTACCGCAGCAGGGAACAACATCCTCGTAAGAACACGATTCTTCCGTGTAATTGTAGTAATCATTCGTGCATGCGTCGTTATCGTCACAACCCGGACAATCCGGTTCCCCCTGTTCCCCCTCTTCGCATAAACCGTTACCTTCGCACGGAATTATCGTTTCGCAAAGACATTCGCTGTTGCTAAGTTCTTCACACGTTCCGCAAGTTATGTTGCACAAGAAACATTCCCTGCTCTCTTCAGGTTTGTTTTTTTCGCTGCCGCAGGAATTCAGATCAGTACATTCCCTTTCCTCTGTACCATCTGTGCAATCCCCCCACCCTGAACACACCCACGATTCTTCACACTGGCCTTTTTCGTGGCCTGTACAATCCGGTTCGCAATCCGTGCAGTCGTCCCAGATCACCGAGTTTTTACATATCGCAGTGTAGCCGTCATCACATGTTTTTTCCGAATCTCTGCATACTATTTCGTCACACCCTGCCGGGGTCGCGGTTTTATTGTTCATCCAGTCGGATGACGAATCGCTGTCAGTGAAACCATTACGCTTGATCGTTTTACTTTCATCAGCGAATATATCCCAACCATCGGCAAAGCCTTCCCAGGAGACAGTATCTATTACTTTCCCCCCTCTTCCCTCAAGGACGAGAATGTCCCCATCATTATTCATCGTTCTTGAAAAACCGGAGATGTCGGGGTAACATCCGTACTCTTCATAAAATCCGCCCGCGTCTCTTGCCACGACGATGTAATCTTCCGGATCCAGCAGAGTTCCTTCAGGGAATTCCCACCTGTAATCGTTATCAGAAACGGAATACCCGGTGAGGTCGAAAATAACGTCTGCCGGATTGTATATTTCAAACCACTCCTTTTTGTTCTCCGGTTTTTCTGAGTCATACAATACCTCTGTGAAAATAATGGAAGCGGGGCAGTCATCGGGGCAGGATTCAAGTATCTCCTCGGCTTCGCATATACCATTACCGCAACAACTGATAACTTTTTCACACAAGCACTTTTCCTCGTCAAAGATTTC
>JAFGDH010000038.1 GCA_016932215.1 Candidatus Aenigmatarchaeota archaeon
AAACTTATAATATATATAATTAACTATTTATTAGTGATAAAAATGACATCAAAATGCTATCTGGGTGTGGGAATTTACGAATCATACCTAGACAATCTTCCGAAATATCTGGAGGCGATGAAACCATTCGAAACCAGGCAGTTCATTATAGCCGACTCGATACAGGAATTCAACCGGTCCATAAGAGACGGGGAAGAGGTTGAAGAACTCAGTGAAGAGATATTGCATACATACGGGAATGTAGCGGATGAGAACAGGATAGAACTGATAAGATGGGACGAATTCGCGGAAAGGGGGAATTTCAAAAAGATATACGATTTCCTCCGGAATCTTTACAATGAAGATCCGGATTTCAGGGAAAGGGTGAGAAGAGTTCCTTACAGAAAGACTGGAACCCCTACCGATCACGACAGTATTAACGAGATTTCTGAATATTGCCTCTCTTCAATCGGGGTAACCATGACTAAATGTTCCGATGGTTTCGCAAAAATAGCTGACTGGAAAGAAAGGCAGGAAGACAAGATAACAAGGGGGGTAGCCAACAGGATTTGCAAGGAACTCGGTATGACAGCCAGAACTAGTGATATGGAATTTGTTTACATCGACTAAATGTATGCTACTTTTTAAGATTAACAACTACAATCTATTATGGCTAAATTTAAATGCCTTCAGTGCGGGTGGGAAGGAAAACCGATGCTCATGGAACCCGCAGCTAAGGTCTGTCCCAAATGCGGGAGCGTGCGGCTGGAGAAGATAAAGAAGGAATGAGCGGTTTTTGTCGAACCCAGAACAATATAGCTATTTATAGGTGCTCTTTCTTAATAATACTCTCGATAACCAAGGTGTTATTCTGTCAGAGAAAGTGGGATGTTCGGTCTGCGGGAAAAGATGGGCCAGCCTGTCGGTATGCTCAAACACGAAAACCGTTATATGCAAGGACTGCTGCATAAAGGCGTCCAAGAACATCGTCGGCAAATGCGGCTGGTGGGACATGTGCTGGGGTTAATCTTGTTTTAATCTGCATGTTTTTTCAAGGCTCTTTTTTAAACAAGTTAGAAGAAAGATAAATATGGGGGAAAATAGGGGTTTATGGAAGCTGATTCCTGTCATTCTTGTAGCGGTTTTTTACGCCTTCGTATTCTTTTCTAACCTTTTGCCGTCGGGCCTTACGATCCAGGGTTTCACTGCCCTTATGATATTCCTGGTGACGATATACCTCTGGGCCACCGAGATCATACCCCTCCCCGTCACCGCTTTCGTTTCCGTAATGCTCCTCGCAGCCTCCGGATCGGTAGGTCTTCCTGACGCGCTTTACGGGTTCGGGAGCACGGTAGTCTTCATTATAATAGTCGGTTTCTTCCTTTCCGCCGGGCTGATCAAGTCCGGACTCGACAAGAGGATAGCATTCGCCATCCTCCGCAGGTCGCATTCGGAAAATTCGGTATTCATAGGATTAATATTGATGACGGCATTCCTTTCGATGATAATCTCTAACACGACAACGACCCTGCTGATGGTCCCGATAGCCATCCACATAATGCACCAGGTCCGGATGAACAAGGAGTGCCTGCTGCTGGGAATAGCCTATGCGGCGAACATAGGCGGTGCCGGCCTGCTTGTAGGGACCCCGCCAAACATGATAGGCGCGGAAGCGCTTGGCTGGGGTTTCTTCGAGTGGATGGTCGCTGCCCTTCCGTTCACGCTGATCATGATAGCTATGCTTTACGTATCTTTCCGGATATTCTTCCGTCCAGGACACCGGGAGATAAGGAAGCATCTTGTAAAGGACCTGGGACCGATCACTCAGGAAGAGAAGAGGACGGCCGCCATCATAGTTCTCACGCTTCTGCTGTGGATCACCTCGCCCTTCCACCAGATACCCGCGATAGTCGTCGGATTGTTTGCGGGCGTACTTATGTTCCTGTTCGTTTACGGGTGGAAGTATTTCGAGAAGAACACCCACTGGGGGACCATATTCCTGATAGCCGGCGCGGTCTCGCTGGGAAGGGCTCTGGAGATCACCGGAGCCGCCGGCTGGATGGCCGACAACTTCATGCTGTTCACCGGATTCACCAACCCCGTTCTTATCGCCTTCTCCTTCGTCATCTTCTCCCTCGTGATCACCCAGTTCATCCAGAACACAGCGACAGCGGCGATGATGACACCTGTCCTTCTTGGACTCTCTTCGTCGCTCGGGATCCCTGCCACCATGATGGTAGTCCCGGTCATACTCGCCGTTTCAATGACCTTCCTAATGCCACCGGGAACCGCTCCGAACGCGATAGTCCACGGGGTCGGAAGGGTCAAAACAAAAGAAATGATCAAGGTCGGCCTACTCCCGACGATATTCTCGGTAGTTCTGCTGTTCTTCTACATCCTGCTGATGGGATAAACGATTTATATACTACTTTTAAGTAATTATCATGCTCATAGAAAGCGACGCAAAATTTAAGGAATTGAAAGATATAGGGACAGATAATTTCAGGAGAGGCAGACCCACGAGAATAAGGCTGCCTTACGAAGTTCTAGGTATCGACATAAACGAATTCTGCTCGGACGGTTTTGATCCGGAAAAACTACAGCTGAGAATTACCAAGACATCTCTTGATCATAACGGCTATGAGGGCTGGACCAGGGGCGAGTACATGCTTTATTCGAATATGAGCAGTTACTGTTTCGCGCTCGGTGATTCGGAGATGGAGTTATCTTTCCTGACTTTCGTTGACGGTACTTGGATTACTTCTATAGGATATCCGTTTGAACTGGGCCATATCGACGGGAAGAAGCTACCGGAAGAAAAGGTTTCGACACTCGACCTGCTTCAGAGGCCCAGCAACATGAAAAGGAAATGGTACCCGGAGGTGAATGAGAGAATATCCGGCTTCAATGATGCTGCTTATATGTTTGCAATCTATCTTGGTTTCAATCTGGCGAACGGAAGGGAAGAAATACTCTCGCTGCCGTCTCATCTGGTTATGCGTTCCCTTTTCGAGTCAGAAAAACCGGAGGATAACATGAAAAAGGACGGGTTGAGAAAAAAGTATGACGGGACGGCAAGGATACTCGGTCTGCTTCCATACGCCAACCCCAAAACAGGAAAAACATCTTATTATTACGTTCCTAAGAATTATGACCCTTCATCCATAAGGAAGGAACTGCTCAACCCGGACTATTTTAAGGAAAAAAGAAGGAAGCAATAATTTTAATTTAACCACCAATCTTTTCTTATGCTTGTCAACGGAAAGCACTACCGGACTATATGGTTAAAAGAAAATGATGACAGTATCGTCCAGATCATTGACCAGAGATGGCTCCCGCACAAATTCGTGATCGAAGATCTGAAAACGGTTGATGATGTTGCTAAAGCGATCAAGGACATGCACGTCCGCGGGGCTGGACTGATAGGGGCGGCTGCAGGGTATGGGATGTACCTGGCCGCGCTTAACGGGGATGATGTCCGGGAAGCGTCCGGGAAGCTGAAGGCGACCAGGCCGACGGCGGTTAATCTCGCATGGGCATGCGACAGGCAGCTGAAAGCGATAGATTCCTCGAAAGATAAAATAGGAACTGCCAAAAAAACCGCGAAGGAAATTGCTAACGATGATGCCGAGTTCTGCAGGAGGATCGGGGAGAACGGAGCCAAGATCATCGAGGAGATATCCCGGAGAAAGAACGGGGAGACTGTGAACATCCTCACTCACTGCAACGCCGGATGGCTGGCATTCGTCGATTACGGTTCTGCTACAGCTCCGATATACTCTGCCCATGACAGGGGAATAAAGATACACGTCTGGGTGGACGAGACCCGGCCGAGGAACCAGGGCGCGCGCCTGACCGCATGGGAGCTGGGACAGCATGGTGTCCCTCACACAGTGATCCCGGACAACGTTGGTGGCCACCTGATGCAGCACGGGAAGGTAGATATGGTGATAGTCGGAAGTGACCGGACCACCAGAACAGGGGACGTGGCCAACAAGATCGGGACATACCTGAAGGCGCTGGCGGCGAATGACAACAATGTTCCCTTTTACGTCGCTCTCCCGTCCAGCAGTTTTGACTGGATCAAAAGGGATGGTGTAAAGGAGATTCCGATCGAAGAACGTGGCGGGGAAGAGGTCAGATTCATACAGGGGCTTCACGACGGCGAGATAAAGAAGGTACTCCTGACACCTGAAAAAAGCAATACCGCTAATTACGCCTTCGACGTGACTCCCTCAAGGCTGGTTACAGGGCTGATAACAGAACGGGGAATATGCGATGCGAGCGAGGAAGGGATTCTGGAATTATTCCCCGAACATTCGAAAGATTAACATTAATTTAAGCCGGGAAACCAAATTAGTTTTATGGAAACCATCAAGACAATCAAAGAAGTTCCTGATCAAAAGCTTACGGTCGGAGGCGGTCCGCTCTGCGGCGGCTGTCCGGCTTCCCTTGGCCTGAAATTCGCACTCATGGCGCTGGGGAAGGATACGATAATTGTCAATGCCTCAGGATGCATGACGCTTTACGTCACCTATCCTCACATGCCGACCAAGGTCCCGTGGCTGCACAACGCGATCGAGAACGCCGGGGCGAGCGCCACCGGGATTTATGCCGCCCTCAAGCAGCTGAAAAGGGACGATAAGGCAACGATACTTGTTTATGCGGGCGACGGGGCAACCTACGATATCGGTTTTCAGTCCCTTTCCGGCGCGATGACAAGGGGAGACAAGTTCATCTACGTCTGCTACAACAACCAGAGCTTCGGGAACACCGGGATGCAGCGTTCATCAGCGACGCCTTTCGGTGCCTCGACAACGACCACCCCGATCGGGACCAGAGAGCATTCCGGGAACGAATGGCACAGGAAGCCGATGGTAAAGATCATGGCATCCCACGGAATCCCTTACGTGGCGACCGCGTCCATGGGGTATCCTATAGATTTCATGAACAAGCTCAGGAAGGCGAAGGAGAACCAGCCGGCCTTCATCGATGTTCTCGCGCCCTGCCCAACGGGATGGGGTTTCGACCCTTCCAAGACGGTGGAGATGGGGAAGCTGGCCGTCCAGACAGGGGCGTGGCCGCTTTACGAGATAGACCATGGCCACTTCTCACTGACGCACAAGCCGTCCGCACTCAAACCGATAGAGGATTACTTCCGTCCTCAGAAAAGATTCAGGCATCTTGACAAGTCCAAAATAGCTGAAATACAGAAATGGATAAACGATCAGTGGCATCTACTTTCCAGCGGGAAATACTGGGAAGCGAGGGAATGATCAGGGCTTAGCCACCGGATAGTCCATCGGGTCCTTTCTCTTTCGCGGTTTCCTTGGTTTCGTCTCCTTTTTCGGCTTCTCCCTGAAATAGAGCTTTTTCGAATAGTTAACCGGATTCTTTATGGTCCTTGCCTCTCCCCCGCATTTCTGGTCGGGCTTGCACACGCCGATGTCGATGTATCTTCCCGGCGAATCGCAGTTGGGAGGAGGGACCTTGTCCGTTCTCGCTGTATGCCATCTTAACTGGGACCTCACGTAGTTCTCGTGGAGGGGCGGCTTGTTCCTCGCGTTCCATTCCTCCACGTACTTGGTTATCCTGTCCCATGTCCAGTTCATGGTCCTGAGGAAATTGATGAGAATGAACATCGATCTTTTTCGCCCGTCCGGCAGGCCTTCCTTTATCTTCTTTATGCACGGGGGGAACATGGATTCATCCACCTGCCCCTCTATGGCGATTATCCTCCTGGAAGCCTTCTTCTTCTCCTTTTTCATGGAATTCCAGTCCATTGCCTCCGCGACAAGGAGTTCAGCTTCCCCGGGTTCCCCGTTGTTCAGAAAACCGAGCAATGGCTTTAACTTTTCCGGTCTTGAATCCTCTTTCTGGAAATCCCCGAGTTCCTGCGGCCTGACCGGAAGGGAAACGAGGAACGTCTTCTTGTTAAGGGAATAAGGCATCCTGAAGAGATGCCTCGGCGAGATTAGTATAGGATCGATGTCAACTATCTTGTAAGGATCGATACCCTCTTCTGTCTGAAGCTTGCTTAATGGAACGTTAATCTGCTTGGAAAGTGCTTCCAGATTGGGCTGCTCCTCCAGACAGTATTTGTCAAAAAACACCTTCTCCATCCGGTCCCTTGCATAATCCTTTATGTACTCGGCAATAGTCCTTGCGAGGGAAGGGTACTGCTCCACCGTTTTTCTGTAATTTACCTCCCTGGGTATGGATTCCCAGGGTACCCCTATGTGGAATCCCGTCCCTCCGGTGAACTTGACGGATACGTTTCGTATTCCGTGCTTCTTGAAGGCCCATATCACGACCTCCGAAGCGAGCTTGCCGTGCTCGAACACCTCGCAGTCCATGTCGAAAAGCAGGTCCCATCCCTTCCGCAGCGATTCGTAATTGTCCGAACGGAGGGACATAGGCTGTCTCCAGCGTTCGACTGAACTGTGGAATTCTATCACGCCCGTCCTGACCATGGCCATGATCTCCTTCGGGTAGAGTATGACGTTTGGTCTGGACGAGAAGCTGCCTGAACGGAACACACCGACAACCTCCCTGTCCTTTCCGAACTTAATCATCGCGTCCTGGACGTCCTGCCTGCAGTAGTAATCAGCTATGATATGTCTGGGATTCATAGTTATCAATAAAAATTAGGATTTAAAATGATTCTATATGAAAATAGTTTTTTCTAAGGAATGCCTGGAGTACAGGTTCGGGAACCACCCGGAATCCCCTGAGCGGGTAAAAAACACGTATGAGTTTCTCCGCAAGAAGGGCTTCCGGTTTCTGGAGCCGAAGCCGTGCACAGAAAACGACCTTCTGGTTGCCCATTCGAGAGAGATGATAAACCACATAAAGAAGGAGGATTTCCTCGATTTCGAGACGCCGTCGCTTCCCGGGATATATCATTATGCGAGGCTTTCTGTCGGCGGCGCGCTTTTGGCGATGAAGGTGGCGCTGGAAGGGACGAACTCGTTCTCGCTGATGAGACCTCCCGGCCATCATGCATCACAGGACAATTACGAGGGCTTCTGCTACTTCAACAACATCGCCATCGCCGCGCTGAAGGCAAGAAGGAAAGCGAGGAACGTCGCGATTCTCGATATAGACGTGCACCACGGCAACGGGAGCGAATCCCTCCTTATGGGAAAGAAGGGGATACTTTACGTCTCCCTTCACCAGTACGGTTTCATATACCCGGGAACGGGAAGATACTCGAATGACAACGTCCGCAATTTCCCGATGGATGCCGGGACCTCAGGGAAGATATATCTCCAGAACCTTTCCGAGGCGCTGAACATTATCCGGGAGTTCAACCCGGGTCTTATAGGTGTGTCTGCCGGCTTCGACACATTCGAGGGTGATCCGCTCGCGGGCATTAAGCTTGAAGTCGGGACGTACGAAAAGATCGGGAAAATGATAAGGGATCTTCGCAAGCCGGTGTTCTCCGTCCTTGAGGGAGGATACAGCGAGAAAATGCCGGAATGCGTTTATTCATATATTAAGGGCCTTCAGTAGGTTCCGAGTATTCCGAATTAAGGATGTCCCATATCTTCTTGGACCTGTCCTTACCTATGCCTTCCACCTTCATTAACTTTTCCATGCTTGCAGAAAAAACCTTTTTGGGCGTCCCGAACTCTTTCAGAAGCCTTCGGCACAGCACGTTGTTCACGAAGGGGAGGCCTGCTATGAGGAATTCCTGCTCCTCGTGCGGGAGGGTTCCCCTTTTAGAGCATCTTATGGCGAGCTCCTTGTTGTTCTTGACTTGCTCCCTCCTCGCCATCCAGAAAAGCTGGTGCGCAGTCTCCCTCGGGTTCCTGGTCCATATTATCGGGACCTTGTAATCTATCGCTATAGTCGAGAGAACGCCTCTTATCGTGTTCGGGTGTATGTTCCTCTCCATGAACATGTTCTCCGGGTTACCTTCTATCAGCAGAACCGGGTTCGCAAAGGATTCCGAAAGATCGCATAGCTGGTTGAAAATCCTCTGGTCTATTATCGACTGTAAAAAATCAGTGACGGTCTTCCTTTCCACGGCCACCCTCTCAGAGCATATGTAGTCGCCGACCTTCAGCTGCTTCTCGATTATGTTAAGGTCCTCTATGTCGGAAAGATGGGAATGCACATGGTTTCCACGTTCCCTTGAATCCACTATTATGTCTATATTCTGGCTGCCGAGAATTTTCTGTGCCATGATAATGATTGGAATCCGGATTTTAAACGTGTTTGCCGTCCTGAACAAACGATTTATATGGGTTCCCCGAATTATATAATATGAAAAAGAAAGGCGCAATGCAGATGAGCTTGGGGTTCATTATTGCGGTGGTCTTTGCCGTTGTCCTTCTTTCCCTGGCTATAGTATGGCTCAGAGGGATGATGGAGAACGTGAGCGGGCTGACCGTTGATCTCACCCAGCAGGCAAGAAACGAATTAGCTGACACGTTCAAACAGACAAGGAGCAATTTTGCCGTCTGGCCGAAGAGGCAGGACATGGAAAGAGGTAAGACGCTCATTCTTTCCGCTGGAATTAAGAATAATGACCCGGAAGGTAAAGACAAATGGTTTTTCGTGAACGTCGAATGCACGGCATCTGACTCCACGGTTGCTAACGCCAGGGAAACCGCAAACGGCTGGATAACCATTCCCACGACAGCGGCATTCGCAAAAGCGAGCGACATAGTGTACAGGGACATAACGCTGAACGTCCCGACAGACGCTCCCGATGGGAACTACATATTCGATGTTGTAGCTTGCTACTGGGATTCCAACCCGGGAACGCCTACATGCACTTCCGGCAGCAACAACCTTTGGGCGAGCCAGCAGCCGCTTACGATCACCGTGAGAGGTTAGGGAAAAACCATCTTTATTTTTTATTATTCCAGTGTAAACTATCTATAGGGGTGTGAACAATGAATGTGGGCATGCTTTTCGGCATAATATTCGCGATAATCGTTATAGGTTTCGTTCTCTATTTCGGGTACACCTACATCGGGGAGTATATGAGTATCCAGAATGAGGCCGGCCTGATGCAGCAGATACTCAGGCTGGACAACGCCGTTGACGAGGTGTACAACATGGCTTACGAGTCCTCCAAAAGGTTCTCATTGTCTCTCGGTGAGGGAAAGAAGGTATGCTTCGTCGATCCGCAGAACCCATCGTCCAATCCGGACGGCGGGTGGGAGACGAACGAGGTCCTTACGAGGATGGTATCAGGGAACAACCACAACGTGGTGATACTTTTGCCTGACGGGAGGTACGACAACGGGAAGGAGATAGAGCATCTTGCACCTCTCCGCTCCAGCAACTTCTGCGTGGAGGGGGACAGCGAATTCCTTCTGAAAAACGAGGGAAAATACGTTTCGATAACGATCAGGCAGGATTGAGTGTATGGTATGTTGAGCGTTTTCCAGCTTTTCAAGATAATCTTCGGAATCGTTTTTTCAGCCTTTGTTCTGATCACCATAATGCGTTTTTCCTTTTCATACACGGACATAGGCGAGTCCAGCCAGCAGGCCGCCGTCCTTATAGGATTCAGGAAGGTGATAAACGACGTTTACACGACCGGAATACCCGGTGATTACAGCATAAACAACGTCAACGATGTCATAATGAGATACCGCCCTCCCGACATAATCAGCGCAATAACCCCGCTGAGCATCGAGCCCATGACCGTTCTCATGGTCCCGGGCGAGGACATGGGGGTGTACAGGAACGAGTACGACCTGGGTTGGTATAGCTTCTATTACATGGAGGTCCTGCCGAAGATGAACGTGCTTATCAATCCTCTCAACGCGACGGAAAGCGTATGGGACACCGCAAAGAACGTAGTGAGCGCTTTCCCTTCGACGGAAAACATATATACCAAGGTGAAGTTCGGTTTCGGCTGCAGGAATTCCTATCCGTTCAACGACGAGAATTGGGAAAGGGAGAGGTTCGAAGACAGCATACTCGCATGGGCCGAGGTATCTGGGGAATACAACAACCTTTCAGTCTGCCCGTTAGATACGCCTGCAATGGATTATTTCGACGACAGGATCACGATATCCCCCGCATTCACGGTAGTCGACGGAATCCTGGTCGTCCCGATGGACGGCGATACCGGATACATTTATCCGGACACATCCGATCCCATGCTCAAGTATTTCTACAAGAACCCGATCGATGTGGTGTCCTTCTTCCTGGGCGGGGACGAATTCTACAATTATACCAACAAGAAGTTCCTGAACGAGCTGAAGTTTGCCGCGACGCTCAAGATCAACGAGATCAACGTTCTCCGTCCGAACATGGGGACCGACTGCGTTGGACATTACCAGGAGCTGGAGGGAATGCTGAATGCGATAAAGACGCTTGCGGCCCAGGATTACAGGAACCAGGCATCGATGCTCTCGCTCAACGAGATGATTAAAGAATCTGTCTCGAAATACAAGGAGATAGGTGACGAGGGGTGTGACTGAATGAAAGGGCAGGCACATATACTCGAGTATTTCTTCCTTACATTTTTCGTTCTCATGGTCATAGTGCTCGTTGCGATTTTCCTTACAGCATACCAGTCCATGACTTCCGGTTCACTCCAGAGCGAGTACGAGACGCAGGATACCATGTTCATGCTCAAGACGTTCTCGAATTATCCGATACTCAACAAAAGAGGGTATAAAGAGGGAAGCATGTTCGAGGATTCGAAACTGACGGCAGCCACGTGCGGTGACATGGAGACCATATTCGGGACAGGATGGTTCGCGGAGATAATAGCCAAGGACTCTATGGCCGAGAAGGAATGCACGGTTAACGATTACCCCCTTTGTAACAAATGGACCTTCTGCAAGGTGTCAGGTGAGGATTTTCAGGCATTCGAGGTGCCCGTAAACATATACAGGAAGACCACGAGGGTGGTCAGCGCCGGCATATTAAGGGTGGGATTCTATGACTAGACGAAAAGGCCAGACGAGCATGATACTGATAGTCTTAATGATAATAATAATGATGGGGATGGGCATCTTCCTCCTGTTCTCCTCGATCAGGGATTCCTCTTCGAGCGAGTTCGACAACTATTACACGCATAACCTCCTCCTCACGGTTCTGAGGACGCATACAGGATACAAGTCGCCTTGTTCGACGGTCTCTGAGACCATCAGCTCCGCGTTCCTTCTTCCCGGAACGACTTGCCAGGGAAGGATGAAAAGCGACATACTGAACGAGACCATCCCGGTCCTGATGGACGCCGTCAAGAAGCCGAACCTGGAATACTACCTTGTCATACAGCCGGAGAACTGGGAGGTGGCTGGAGGGAGAAGATTGGAGTTCGGGAAATCATGGGTGGACAACGAGGAAGACAAGTCAGTCGCTAACGAGAAGATACTCCAGTACGGGAGCAACCTGAGGGTGAAGCTGGTCCTGGCCGAGGGTTAGAATCTTTTAAATCCTGCCCTTTCTTTCTTAATATGAAAATATACATCGAGACATATGGCTGCTCCGCGAACCAGGCGGATTCCGAGATGATGGCAGGCCTGCTCGAGGAGAGCGGACATAGGATAACTAACGAGAAGGATTCCGATATCATCATACTCAATACGTGTTTTGTCAAGACGCCGACAGAGATGAAGATCATCGACAGGATAAAGAAATTAAAGGGAAAGAAGCTGATAATCGCCGGCTGCATGCCGGAGACCATGGGAAAGAAGCTGAAAAAGATCGCTCCGGAGTCGTCGCTGGTAGGAACGCATAATCTGAAAAGGATAACAGAAGCCGTGGAAAGGATGATGAGAGAGGAAGCGGTTGAATTTGTTGGCAAGAATAATGTTCCCAAGGCAGGGATAAAGAAAATCAGAAAAAACCCCATAATCAACATAGTTCCCGTATCCAGTGGATGCCTTGGCGAATGTGCATACTGCTGCGTCCGCCTGGCGAAGGGACGATTGTTCTCGTTTTCGGGGGAAATGATCATCAGGGACATCTGTTCATCCCTGAAAGACGGGTGCAGAGAGGTTTGGATAACCTCACAGGACAACGGTTGTTACGGGTTCGACAAGGGAACCAATCTCGCGAAACTCCTCGAAGAGACCGTAAGGATTGACGGTGACTTCAGGATAAGGATAGGGATGATGAACCCTGACCACGTACGAAGGTTCCTTCGGGACCTGATCAATATTTACAAAAACCCCAAAATCTACAAATTCCTTCATATTCCGGTCCAGTCAGGTTCGGATAGCGTGCTGAAGCGGATGAAAAGGAAATACACCGTGAAACAATTCGAAGAAATAGTAAAGGAATTCAGGAAGGAGATACCGGACATAACCGTATCCACCGACATAATCGTCGGATTCCCGGGAGAAACCGAAAAGGACTTCGAAGAGACGAAGAAACTTCTGGAAAGAGTCAGTCCGGACGTGGTGAACCTGTCCAAGTTCGGATCAAGGCCGGGAACAGAGGCGTCGGGGATGGATCAGGTAGACAACAGGACGATCAAGGAAAGGAGCAAAAGTATAGGGTTGATAATCAAGAAGATCACGAAGGAGAGAAATGATCGTTTCGCGGGAAAGGAATGCGAAATTCTTATTAGTGAAAATGGAAAGCGAAAGAATCAGTGGGTCGGGAGGAATATCGAGTACAAGCCGGTTCTGGTGGAGTCGAAAGACGATCTGTTAGGGAAGATGATTAAGGTTAGAACAAGCGAAGCGAAAGTGACGCATCTGGTTGGAGAACGAGTTTGATCATGTAGTTTCCAGTTCCAAATCCTTTGGCAGGAATTCTTCATAACTGTTCTGTTTTCCCTCCCTCTTTCTTATTTTTTCCAGTTCCAGATCATAATATAGTTTTTCCAGTTTACTGAACCGTCTGTAGTTTTTCCCGCCGAATATTTTTCTTTTTGCCCTGTCCAGTACTTCCTTAGGTACATTGAATTCCAGCAAATCAATTGTGAAACTATCATTAAAAACAAAATCCGCGAATCCTTTCATGCTAGTCGTTTTTATGGGATCACCTCCACGCATGTAATACCGGTTGGGATAAAGCTCGCCGTCGAAATTCGCTATAACGTATATCCCTCCTTCGTCATTGTAAACGAGGGGGTAAAACAATAAACTTTTCTTATCTGTTAATAGCTGTCTATCTTGTCTGTGTTTCTTGAAAACGCCTGTTATCATTTTTCATATATGGTGGATAACTTTTTATTTAGTTTGCTTCCCAAAAATAACAAAAGCCATGGCTACGCATCTTCTCGGTACTGTTTCTAGACAGTGAGATGTCTTTTTATCCCATTGCCGGAAGGAAGCCCATCACCATCCCGACAATGTACGGGATGACGAACAGGGTCACGACCCAACCGACAACGCCGACTATCAGCGCGTGGGCAAAGGACATCTCCTTGAAGAACATCTTCACCAGGATGATCCATATCAGTACCGGCAGTATCACACCCAAAAACGGGATGAATGACAGGAATGACGAGATCAGCCCGAATACGATCGGGAGATTTATTATGTTTATTACCAGCACCACGAGGAACGCATTCAGCGGCTTGATGTTCTCGGAGTAATGCTTCCCTATGATCTCCACTATTATCAGGAGAATGATTCCGCCGATTATGGTCGATAGTATTATGTTGATAGCCAGTGCTACCGGGTTGGCGAAATTCACCCCGAGAGAAGAGATCAGTTCCGTAAGGAAATCTGCAGCCATGTTAATAATTAGTCCGGACCCTTTAAATACCCTGAAAAATCACTGGACCGTTACCGATTTGGCCAGGTTCCTGGGGTAGTCGATTTCGCATCCCCTCAGAACACCCAGATAGTAAGCCAGCAGCTGTACCGGTATGATGTTCACTATGGGCGACGCCTCCCTGACGTCCGGCGTCTTTATCCAGTAATCGAACACACCGTGTTTTTCCGGGCCTATCCCGATTATGTATCCGCCCCTTGCCTTGACTTCCATGGCGTTGCCTATGATTTGGGGGAACACATCGTCTTTCGCCGTGAGCACGATGCACGGCGTCCCCTTCTCAATGAGGGCAAGCGGTCCGTGCTTGAGCTCGCCGCCAGCGAACCCGTGGCCGTGGATGTAAGATACCTCCTGGACCTTTATCGCGCTCTCCAGCGCCATCGGATAATTCAGTCCTCTCCCAATTATGTAGATATCGGATTTTTTGCATATGATTTTTGCCAGCTCCTCGATCCTTGCCAGATACCTGGGATTAAGCATGTCGTTCACCTTGGAAGCGGTCTCTAAAAGAAGGTTCTTCCCTTCGTGAATCTTCCCTGTTGTCGCGTAGGCCAGTAAATACAGGATAGCGAGCTGGGCCGTCGTCGCCTTCGTGGAAGCCACCGCCTTTTCAGGACCTGCGTTTATCAGGAACGTGTGGTCCGACTGCCTGTCAAGGGTGGATCCCTTCACGTTGACCAGGGATATGATCTTTACTCCCTTCTTCTTGGCTGTTTTGACCGCCTCCAGAACGTCCGCGGTCTCCCCGCTCTGTGACACCGTAATCAAGAGGGTCTCGGGCCTCAGGAAATGCTCGTAATTGGGGAATTCTGACGAATTGACGTAGTTCACGTGCTTGTTGGCTATCTTCGAAAAGATGTACTGTCCGGTGAAGCAGACTTTTCCCGCGGTCCCGCAGCCGGTGAAAAACGTCCCGAATGAGGAATTGATTTCATTGGCTATTTTCTGTATTTCAGAATCGTTCTGGTTGATCGCGCGGAGAATCGTATCCTTCTGCTCCATTATCTCCTTTATCATGAAATGCTCGAATTCGCCTTTTTCGGCCTGGTCGGCGCTCCAGTCTATCGTTATCAGCCTTTTCTCCACCAGACCGCCGCTTTTCAGCGAATAGAAGACCGGCTTCTTTTCGACAACGACCATCTCGTCATCGTCCAGGTACATCACGTTTTTCGTGTGATCCAGGAATGCCGGTATGTCCGACGAAACGAAGTATTCGTTTTCCCCTATGCCCACTATAAGCGGAGAACCCGTTCGGGCGGCCACAAAACCATCGTAACCCTTCTTTATGGCTATCACGGCCGATCTCCCTTTCACCCTTTCCATCGCTTTCCGCACGGCTTCCTTCAATCCAAGGGATGAGAACTCCTCGATCAGATGCGCTATGACCTCGGTATCCGTTTCCGAACGGAACTCGTGTCCGCGGCCCCCCAGTTCCCTCCTGAGCTCGTCAAAATTCTCTATTATTCCATTATGAATGACGGCTATCTCGTTCCCGCAGTCAAAATGAGGATGAGTGTTACGCTCTGATACGCCGCCGTGGGTCGCCCATCTCGTGTGGCCTATCGCGACGGAGCTTTGCCTGAGCCCGGTTTCGGTGTGGCTGCTGATCTTGCCGACGTTCTTCACCGTTTCTATTATTCCTTCCGCCCCCAAAGAAGCGATTCCCCATGAATCGTAACCGCGGTATTCCAGCTTCTTCAGCGCCTCCATGACAACAAAAGATGCATCACCCTTCCCCTTGTAAGCAGTTATACCGCACATGGAAGATTGTTGTCTCCCACCATATAAAGGCTTTGCTAAAGAAAAAGTTGTAACAATCGCCATTTTTACGGAAACGTTTATAAATGTT
>JAFGDH010000039.1 GCA_016932215.1 Candidatus Aenigmatarchaeota archaeon
TACGTTAACTCCAAATCCCAGACAACCCTATCCTGCTATGTCCCCGAATTCCCCGGACTTCAGTCCGGGGTGGCATAGCATTTTAAACGCTTCCGGAACCAAAACTTATAAACAAACCACCCCAATACATAATATGATTCCAAGAAAATACAAGTACGTGACCAACAGGGCTGCCAGGAACAAGGCCGGGGAAGAGGCAGGAAGTATACGGGTTCTGGTGAAGACTGGCAGCGATATGGCAGAGACAGACTACACCTGTCCGGAATGCACCCATTCTGAGCATGTCGAAAAGGAGTGGAAGCGTCCGTTTTCGGTGAAGTGCTCCAAGTGCGGCTACACGATGAGACTTCCGAAGCTGAAAGACGAGCTGAAAAGGGACAAGAAAAGGGAAAAAAAATAATCCGGGTTCTTTTATAAATCACCCGACTAATTTTTAATTGGAAGCAGAGTGATATGATGATAAACAAGCAACTTTTGAGCATACTCGCCTGTCCCAGGTGCAAGGGCAGGATCGAGGAGAAGGGGATGTTTCTTCTGTGCAGGAAATGCAGGCTGGCCTATACGGTTCTCGGGGGAACCGTTCCCAATATGATAATCGAAGAGGCGTGGCCCCTCGGCAAAGCGGAAAAATCCGGTTTCAAGCACGACGCAAAGCTATAAGATTATAAAAATACCATTTATATATCAGAACGGCAATAAACACAATTACGCCGGGGTACCGAAGCGGCTATAACATTCGGGAAGTGCGAACGAGTCGCGCAAAAAAATTCCGATTGGAGCCGAAACGGGCCGGACTTGAGAACTGGATATTAAGAATCGCGGCTTTGCCGCGATGATGATTTTATGGCTTGACTCGGATTGTGGCGGCAGATGAAGAGCACGCTTCCAGGATATCCGGTGGGTGTAAACAACGAAAGACGCAGACTTCGTCTGCGTCAGTTGGCTCATACCCGCGCAGGTTCGAAATCGCATGTGCTGGATTGAATTGCTGTTTTGGCAAGCCTTTGCGACAGATATCCTGCTCCCGGCGCTTATTTTTTTATTAACGGGCTAAAACAAATTTTATGTTATGAGGAATTATACCTATATGGTCATGGCCGCGGTATGCCTCGGCACTATAGGCATATTCGTCAAGCTTATAGGGAGCGAAATCCCCTTCATGACCCTCGGTTTCTTCAGGGTTTTCTTCGGTTTCATATTCCTGCTGATAACCGTGCCGATGATCGACAAAAACGCGTTCAGGATCAGCAGAAGGGAAGCGAGGGATTATTTCCTGATCGGGCTGATAATCGCGATTTCACTCACCGCATACAACACGGCTCTCTCCTTCTGGCGCCGATACAGAACGTTGTTCTTATAGGCTATTTCTATCCTTTCATAGTGCTTTTTTTCGCATATTTCATACTCAGGGAGCAGATAACGAGGACAAAGATCATCACACTTGTCGTTGGCATAGCCGGCCTGGCGATCATAAACCCCTTCAATTTCGGGGAAGTTACAAATTTCGGGAATCTCCTGGCCTTTGCCGACTGTTTCGTTTATGCGATCCTTATAACGGAGATGAGGAAGGAGGACAAGACGCACTCGATAAAGGACGTTTTATGGTTCTTCCTGTTCGCTTCCGTCGTTCTGTCCCCCTTCCCCTTCATATTCGGTATAGGAAACATACAGAACGTGATTGTATACGTGATATTGCTGGGATTCATTTCTACCGGAGCCGCATACCTCTTCTACAATATGGCGCTCGAAAAAATAGAGGCTGAGATTTCTTCGATAATGGCACTCATAATAACCCCGGTCGTTTCCATAATACTTGCCGTGATCGTCATCTCGGAGCAAATAACGATAAAGGTCGTCCTGGGGGGTGCGATACTGCTTGTTGCCGGCATATACCTGGAAACGCACCGAAAAAGGCTGAAAAACTGATAAAAACCGATATACATAGGCCAATAGTAAGCTTTTTAAAGTATTTTTGCGTTATATATTCATTAGCAGTTTCTTTTTGGGCTAATCTTGGACACATGAAAGAACATATGTCTGAAATGGCTGACCTCTTTGCTGAAGGGGAAGAAGTGAAAGAGGACGTGCTTACCCTTGAAGAGGAAGAAGATTCTGGTAAAGAATTTTTCAGCCTTAAGAACATTCCCACGATAAATCTCTTTCTGAGCATGTATCAGGATTCTGACGAGAATGACAAATATAAAATGGAAATGGAGGAAGGCCAGTACAGAAGGGTCGTGGTCACCAGCGGAGTGGACGGCGGTGCTGACAAAAAAACGGGTGATGAGGACCCATTCAATGAGAGAATGGACTTCGAGTATGACAATTCAGAATTCATGTACAGGCTGTTGCTTTCCATGAACAGGAGCAACATCAAGCTCGTCGAGTCACCGGTGACGAGCGTTTCATACGGCCTGACCGGTAGAAGCGGCATTTGATCCTTTTCCGGAAAAACATTAACGGAACTTTCCTATTCTTTGGCTGCTATTTCCCCGTTCGGCTCCAGCTCTGCAAATATTTCGGCCCGGAATCTCAGGATTTCTGTCCTCTCTGACTTCCATTCGTCAGCTTCCATTCCGGCCTTCCAGCAGAGGTTCTCGAGGAACGTCTTGACGTCCCATCCCTGTTCGGCCGGGACCTGCGGAAGGAGAAGACCGCTCTGGAGACCCTTCTTGATGATCAGCCCGTCCCTGCCTATTATTATCTTCTTCAGGTATTCCTCCGGCTTCTTTACTTCTATTTCCTCCGGTTCCGTCAGAATGGACAGTTCGATGATGACTTTGTCAAGCTCTTCCCTGCCGAGGGGCGGGAACCTTGGGTCCTGTGTCGCCTCAGCGGCAGAACGTATTATTCCGCTGATAAGTGGAAGCACGGGATAAGGATACCCTATGCATCCCCTCAGGCTGTTTTCCGGGTAGGTGTGGATCGTGGTGAACACTCCCCTGAGGGTTTTGAAATCTTCCGGAAACCGGACGGGCTTCTCCAGCGTCCTTTCATGCTCTACCCAGAATTCTATCGCTTTTCTCGCCAACTTGACGGCAAACACCCCATCTTCAGGTTCCATGAAAATAATTATGTGTTTTCTTTTTTAAATCATGAACGGTGAGCTAAGAACGAATTGCGTGCTTATTCCCAGTTCTTTTGCTCTTTCTTCAGAATAATCTTCCGATTGTACTATCTTCAGCGTTTTTCTCTGGTTGCAGGAGCTGTCGCATGCCGCAAAAGCCTTTACAATTGGTCCTATCTTGCAGTCAATCTCCTTCTCGGTTCCCGGCATGGGATCATAATCAGATAACGTGATTTTCCAGTAAGGGGATATGCTTTTCATCAGAGGGCAGCTGTCCTCCAATTTTATAATATATTTCCTTTTCATGAGAATAGATGGAAGAAAATCTTTTATGATGGAATTCTTTATTTCTGGATCCCGTATTCCTTCAGGAGACTGTTCAGCTCTTTTATGAAGATGCTCATTTTTCCGGGCGGTATTCTCGCGCCGGCCGCCTGTGGATGGCCTCCCCCGGATCCCCCGACCTTCGCCGCCGCCCTCGAGCAGAATTCATTCGCCGGTATTTTGTAATCCCTGATCCTCATCGTTATGTCCATGTGCGTCTGCTTGGAATGTACAGATATGCCAATTTTCGTGTTCGTTGCGGTGGACGCGAAGAGGGCGGATGGCCCCCTGAACCCGAACATCGGGAGGTCCTTCACGTATCCCACTTCCCCCGACTTTTTCGCCTCCTTCTTGACGAGCTCGTAAAGGTCGAATTCCTTGTTCACGACCTCCTTGGCCGCCTGGACAAGCCCGGCCACGTCCGACGGATTCTGGCCGGAAGCGACCGTCTTTACTATCCTTCTTTTGGCATCGTACGTATCGAAGTCGTCATGCTTTATGCCGAGGACTATTGTCGATGCCTCGAAATAGAGCGCCCTGGCGTCCCAGTTAATCAGCCTGTTCTTGACGAACTGCGTGTTCGCCGAATAGTCTCCTATGGCTCCGTAAATAGCCGCCCATACCCTCTCCCTCGGAAGCGAATCCTGGAAATACCTGTAAACAAGCTCCGAGGAACTCGCTTCCCCCGTCACGTAGACCTTTGCGATCTTTTTGAGTCTCTTCGCGTTTTCCTTGGATATTGGGTGATGATCGAAATACATGATCTCCAGGCCGGAATCCTCGAAAAAATCCAGTACGCTGGTAACGTCCCTCTCGGTAAGCGCTATGTCACAGACGACAATCCTGTTTCCCAGCCTTATCTCCCCGAGGTCCTTCAGAAGTGAAACCGGCTTGGTGAAGAAAACGTCCGATCCGGGGAACATTGAAAGAGCGACCGCACCTGCGCATATACCGTCGCAATCCGAGTGCGTAAGAATGGTGGTTTTCATATAATCTATTTCCTTTCGGGACTTTAATAATTTGTTCTTGCTTCCTCATTTGCGCTGTTCAGATAAATCTGCATGAGTGATTTATAACTCTTCGTGTCAGAAATAAAATGTATGAGAAGACTGCTGATTCTCCTCATGATAGTTATTGTATTTCTGATGATCGCGATTCCTCTTGATCTGTTCGAGCTTTCTCATTACTATGATGTCAGCATGGTATGCTTCGGTAAGGACTGTTTCGAGGTAGAGCTCGCCGTCACACCGGCCGAAAAAAACATGGGACTCATGGAGAGAGAGTCCCTTGAGCTTGACAGCGGAATGCTTTTCATCTTCGATACCATGGGAAAGAGAAGCTTCTGGATGAAGGACGTTCGAATAGGATTGGACATGATATTCATTGACGATAACTCGGTGGTCGTTTATATCGAAAAGGATGCCATGCCTTGCACGGGCGACTGCCCGTTCATAACGCCGGACAGGGATTACATGTACGTGCTCGAAATAAACGGCGGGCTTTCCGAAGAGCTCGGCATCAGGGTCGGCGACATCGCTATAATGAGAGCGGCCGGGTGAAAGAATGATATTCGATATCCTGAATAATCTTATAGCCGGGGGAAAAATGGACAATGTTTCCCTGGCAGTCTTCAGAAAGGATTTCCCGAGCAGGAGGGAATTCGTTTACGGCATGGACATAAACAGAATAGACCGTTTCCATGTTCATGTTACCGGCGGGGAGACCGGGTACGATGAAAGGAAAATACCGCTGGATCTGATTGAGGAAATCTGGTCAGATGGAAAGTTAATTTACACCCACAAGAAACAGATAAAGAAGATTTACCCGAGAAAATAGACTAAAATCCTATATCTATGTTTTTTCTCACGTTTTCTTTCAGGAGAGCTTCCAGTTCTTTTGTTTTGTTCCCGATTTCTTCCGTTTCCGTGTCAATGCTTTCCCTTATCCTTTCGATCTCGTTTTCCGTGTCGCTTACGTCCTTCTCGATACCGCCTATGTCCCTTTCCATCTTTTCTTTTTCCTCGTTTGCCCTGGAGTCTTCCCTTTCCCTGACCATTGAATCCAGTTCTTCGGATATGTCGGTGTATTTTTGTTTTAGCCTGGAAAAAACGCCATGATCCGACTTCTGGCAGAGGTCAACCACGTGGTCCCTGTCGCTTCCCTTCAGTTCCACCTTCCCCTTTTCGTAAAGGTCCTTGATCTTTCCGAGTACGCTTCTCAGTATGTCCTCCCCGCCATCCGCGAGGAAGGTCTTGGTAGGCGAATGGAGAAGCCGGTCGAAATCGCTGATCTCTGATTTAGAATATCCTTCGCTTTTCATGTAGTATTCTATCTTTTTGAGAGGCCTCTTTATTTCGGATAATTTGCTCCTTATGTCCGCCTCCACATCATCCTTCTGGTCGTTCGCCTCTTTTATCTTGTCCTCTATTGCCATGATTCTCTTGTATATCCCGCCCTTCATGAATTCTTTCAGACCGGATTTTTCATTCTCTAATCTTTTTTCCAGCTGTTCCTGCTTCTTTTCCAGCTCCTTTTCGCTTTTTTCCAGTTCTGCCAACCTTTCCCTTTTCGAGATAATATCATTCACGTCGTCGGTCACAACCTTTTCTATCCACATCCTCCTCCCGTTGGAATCCAGTATCCTGTTTATTTCCTCCAGCGATTCGTCTATGGATTTCAGCGAGCTTATGATCTGGCCGGTCTCGTGCTTGAAATACCTGCTCAGAAGGAATGCCTGCTTCGGGTTGATGTTCTTCAGGTCAGAGACGATCTTTCTTGTCTTCTGCTCGAAATCCTTCATTGTCTCGTAGTCGACGCTCTGCACCCTCGGGACGGTCCCGAGAAGGGAATAGCTCTTCTTTACGTAATTGTTCTTGATCATGTTGATGTTCGTGTACGTCCGGTCGTGCTTCTCGAAGGATTTTGCCTCGAGGAAATTGTTCAGTTCCTTTATCCTGGAGAAATTCTCCGTTATTCCGGCATGGAGCTCCCTGGACCTCTTCTTCTCGCTTTCGAGATCATCCGTTATCATCCCCATCACCTCGTCCCTTAGCCTGCCTATTTCTATCTTTACCGGCTTTTCGTCAACCGGCGGGAGAGGCTGGAGCTCTTCTTCCCTTTTCTTCAGAAAATCAAGAAATCCCATAGAAACTCATTGATTTGAAGTTTTAAAAAATAAAACCATGCCTGCAGATTTATATTACAGGTTTGACAAATCTTTTTTATGGTCGAGGTGTGCGGTCACCGGGGGTGTGCCGGGATAGAGCCTGAGAACACGATGAGGGGTTTCAAGAAGGCGATAGAAAGCGGTGCGGAGTACGTCGGGGCTGACGTGAGGATGACCAAAGACAAGGAACTGGTTCTAATACACGATTCAAGCGTCGACCGCACTACCAATGGCCATGGCCCGGTCAGGTCATATGAAATGAAGGAACTGCTTACCCTTGACGCCGGAAGGAACGAGCGGATTCCGAATCTTCTGGAGCTTTACTATCTGATGAAGCAGACCGGCATCAAGGTCGAACTGGAAATAAAGGAGCCGGACACCGTGAAAAGCATCATATCGTTCGTGAGGAAACAGAAAATTTCTGATATGGTGATATTGTCTTCATTATGGCACGACATACTGAAGGGAATAAAGGAGAAACACCCCGGCCTTGTGACAGGGGCCGTGCTGCTGTGCAGGCCCGTCGATCCGGTTTCGCTGGCCAAGGACTGCGGGGTTGACTATCTTCTTATGAATTGCGAGTACGTTGACGAGGACCTTGTTTACGAATGCCACAGCAATGACATAAGGCTTATTGTAAATGCCGATTTCCCGGAGGACATACTCAGGATGATCAGGCTGGGCGTTGACATGATAAATACCGATTATCCTGACATCGCTGTTGAAATCCGTGAAAGGCTCAGAAAACCTAGATGAAAAGGGGCGCGAAAACGAGCGCCACTATGGACATTAATTTTATGAGGATATTAAGCGAAGGTCCGCTGGTGTCCTTGAATGGGTCGCCTACGGTGTCCCCGGTGACGGCTGCGTCGTGCGTTTTGCTGCCCTTACCACCCATCTTGCCTTCCTCTATGTATTTCTTCGCGTTGTCCCATGCTCCCCCAGAATTTGCCATCAGGAGAGCGAGAAGGAAACCAGTCGCTATGGAACCGGCGAGCATCCCGCCCAGCGCCTCGGCTCCCAGCGTGAAACCGACAGCCAGAGGAGCGGCAATCGCCAGGACTCCCGGGAGTATCATCTCCCTCAGCGCGGCGTGCGTGGATATCCTGATGCATCTTTCGTAGTTTGGGTGGCCCTTGCCCTGCATTATCCCCTTTATGTCCTCGAACTGCCTTCTCACCTCTTTCACCATTTTGGATGCGGCCTTCCCTACGGCGTTCATTGTGAATGCCGAGAAAAGGAAAGGCAGTAAACCTCCTATGAACATCCCTGAAACGACCTCGGGTTTCATGAGCGATATCGCGCTCAGTCCCATTGTGTTGCCGTAAACGACGAACAATGCGAGCGCAGTCAGAGCCGCGGATCCTATAGCGAAGCCCTTCCCTATGGCCGCCGTGGTGTTCCCGACCGCGTCCAGCGCTTCTGCCCTCTTCCTTATTTTCGGCCCCATGTCGGCCATTTCCGCTATTCCTGCCGCATTGTCGGCAACAGGGCCGTAAGTATCGGAAGCGAGAGTGATCCCGAGCGTCGAAAGCATCCCCACGGCCGCTATCGCGATTCCGTATATCCCTGCAAAATAATATGAGACCATTATTGCCGCCACTATCGAGATTATTGGTATTGCCGTGCTCTGCATACCTACGGCCAGGCCGGCGATTATGTTCGTGGCGGCGCCGGTTTTCGAAGCGGTGGCAATGGACTTTGTCGGCGACCTGGTTGCAGTCGTGTAGTATTCCGTTATCAGGCCGATAACTATGCCGGATATGAGACCTGATATTGTGGCGTACCACAGGTTTATGTGCCCCGGACCAGATACGAAATATATAACAACGTATGAAAAAATGAACATCAGTATTGCTGAAGAGAATATCCCTTTGTTAAGCGCGCCGTTGAGGTCGTGATCGCCGTTGGACCTCACGAAGAATGTGCCCACGATGCTTACGAGTATCCCCACTGCCGCCAGCATCAAAGGCAGAACCACCGCGTTTAGTACCGTGACCGAAATCACCCCGATCGCCATCGCGGCGATTATGCTGTCGACGTAACTCTCGAACAGGTCGGCTCCCATGCCGGCGACGTCGCCAACGTTATCCCCCACGTTGTCGGCTATTACAGCCGGGTTCCTGGGGTCGTCCTCCGGTATCTTGCTTTCCACCTTGCCCACGAGATCCGCTCCGATGTCAGCGGCCTTGGTGTATATCCCTCCCCCGACCCTTGCGAAGAGGGCTATGCTGGATGCTCCGAAACCGAAGCTGAAAATTATGTTGGTGTCTTGGAATATCGCATACATCAGCGTGACCCCGAGGAGGCCGAGCCCAACGACTGACATCCCCATGACAGTTCCAGAAGAGAATGCTATTCTCAACCCCTTGTTCACCCCTTTCGTGCACGCTTCCGCGGTACGGAAGTTGGAATAAGTGGCTACCCTCATGCCTATGTTCCCCGTCAGTGCGGAAAAGAACGCGCCTACTATGAAAACGCCGGCCGATGCCGGGCTGATCAGGACGCCCAAAATCGCCGAGACGATTATCACGAAAACGATAAGATACCTGTACTGTTTGCCGAGGTAGGTCATCGAGCCCTTCCTGATCAGTTCGCCTATCTCCTGCATCCTGTCAGTCCCTTTCGGCTGGCTCTTTATGTAATAAGCTGTTATAACCGCGAACAGAAGCGCTATACCGCTCGCGGCCCATGGAAGCATCCCGATCATAAATCCCCCCCGTTTACCATTCTATTTGTTTTCTCCCGTTTAAATATATTATAATTTAATTTAGAAGAAAAATGTAGCGAGGGGATTTAAATGCCACCTAAAAAATGATTTTTAACTGGTTTATCCCATTATTATATCTTTCCGGTCTTCTGATGACCCGGGCATTTTTGGCAATTTCCCTTCGTACCTTTTTTCTTCCGCCAGCCTGTTGGCAAGATATGCAAAACCGATGTCGAAAGTTTTGGCAATGTATTCGGGTTCGTGCTCGTCCGATATTTCAATATCCAGCTCTTCTTCATAAGCCATCGTCAGTTCAACCGTGTCCAGGGAATCCGCTCCCAGATCATCAATCATGCTCGAATTGGGAAGAATTTCCTCAGGCCCTACCTCGAGCCTCTCGCATATTATTTCTCTCATCGCTTCTTTCAGGCTCTTTTCGTTGTACTCTCCGCCTGTTTTTCTGCAGAAATACATAATTTCACCTTTTGAAAATATTTTGGTTGTGTTTTAATTCAATTCAAGTTTTAAATAACGACCCTCTTCCATGATTATAACGATCTTTTACTTGCGAAATTTTTATCTATGTATTCAAACGTATCGTTTGGGCAGAAACCCGGTCCGTGACACTTGCACATTTCGCTTTCAGGTATCATGATGCCGAAAAAGGTTTGTAAATCGTCCATCATTTGCTCCCTTTCAGTGGCTCCCATGCCGAGATCATCCATGTATGTCACCATGTCCATCCCGAATTCATCCGGTCCTATTTGATAAGGTGAATGCTTCGAAATCAGTTCTCTGAGCTTTTTTTCCAGTATTAAGCTTTTACAGAAACCGTAAAAGGACAAACCCCTGCTTCCAAGCATTTTTTCTATAAACTGTTCTTCCGGGATGATCGGTCCTGTTTGGTGCTCAAATGCCAAAAATGTTCTGTATGCGACTTCCCTGCTCAGATCGTAATCTCCTTTCTCATTCCCGTTCGGGAAACAGCATAAAATATCATTCCTCATTCTTGGAATATTTTTCATCAGCCATGCGGTCCCGTATTTCATCCTTCAACCCCCGCGGGTTTGGAATGTGTCTGAATTCTTTCGAGATATCTGTAAGTGGACTCCACCTTTCCCGGATTTTCCCCGCCGTTTAATGGTACGCATTCCGGTTTTTCAGAATCGGGGATTCTTATGCCGAATCTTTTTTCCAGTTCTTTGAGCACGCATCCCTGCCCATCCCTCGAAATCCCGCAACCTTTTCCGTATTCCGCGTCAGGCGTGACGTCAGAATCCTCTATGATGAATATGGAACATGCACGGACCGATTCAGTGACTTCCCTTTTCCATGTCTTTTTCTGGATGTAATCGATTAGCTGCGACCTGTCCGTTGACCCGTTGAAATCACCTTCTGATAAATTGATTTTGAATTCTCTCTGGATTCTGCTTATGGTTCCATCGTCCATCTTGATCCCGTAATTGCCCAGGCCAAGCTTTTCCAGTTGTTTTCCTATCTCAAAACTCGTGTATTTCACACTGCTCACCTGTCGATGTATCTCCCGTCAGCTATGAGCTTCGTTATTACCTTTTCTTTCAGCTCACCGAACCTGTATGCACCCATCGGGATATCTACCCCGAATTTCTGGTTAGCGAAAATAGTGATTTTCATGACATCCGTTTCCATCATGGGCAATCCGGTTTTCCTAGTCGCTTTCTGGAAATCGGTCTGATCGTTAATGTACGCCAGAGGAATCCCGCTCTCTAAGCTTGCGAAATTCCTTAGCTTACTATCCACATTGATTTCCGTGTATTTCTCTCCTAACATAATGACCACTTTTAACAACTTTTAAGTGATACAATATATTGGTTTGCTGGTTTAAATATATTAAATAGAACCAAACAAATAATAATGTAATAGTTTCCAAGGTTTTTCCATGAAAAGGCTTCCGATCGCCCCGTTCGAGAAGATTCTGAAAGACGCTGGCGCAAAGCGGGTATCAAAGCCGGCCGCCAAGGAATTCGCCCTGGTTATCGAGGAGATCGCGGACAAGATCGCGGCGGACGCGACCAAGCTCAGCAAGCACGCCGGCAGGAAAACGATACTGGCGGACGACATCAGGCTGGCGAAAAGGTAACTCCTTTTAAATTACTTGCCTGTTTTTAGCAATAATATGGCCGAATATTTCAGATGCGATCCCGGAAAATACGGATGCAATGCTTCCTGCTGCAGGGATAACGAATCGACGCCTTCCCTTACGGTCGGCGATCTTTACAGGATCAGCAGGAAAACCGGCGAAAGGATTGAGGACATATGGAAGACCAAGGGCAGTGTTGTTCTGCAGATGCCGCCCGGAATGAAAAACTCATTCTTTGTCACGCCAGGTCTTTTTCATAACCCGTGCCCGTATCTGAACGGAGACAACCAGTGCGATATTCACGATTCCAGACCCATCTCGTGCGCAAATTTCCCGGTATTCCATCAGGTACTGGAGGGGGCTGATCTTGAAAATGACAAGATAAAATACGACTGCATGGAGGGATGCGAATTCAGTAGCGAACAGATTGAAATTGCCAAAAGGGTTGAAAAAATCCAGGAGGCTGAAAACATAACAGCCCTGAAAATACTCGGTGAAATATTCTGGCCGATAGTTATTGAAGGTCCATCCGATTTGAAAAAATACACTGCACAGGCGAGAGAGACGTTCGCTAAAAAGGACCCGTCCTTCACGACGATGCGCGGAATGCTTCTGAAGCAGAATATCGACTATGTTGAAGGACAAGCCGGGATGTTCATTGAGGGAATATCAAATCCCTTTAATCAGGTGCATATGGCACCGATTTTTCACGCGATTTATGATGATTATTTTACAGAAGTTATCACAGGTAAGTGGAATGAAATAAGAAGGGCAGTCAGGCAGACGAGCAGGGAATATCTCGAAGTTCTCGGCGGGATTCCTTTCTGAAAGCTATCGCTACCGCTTTAAAATAAAAGAAACAGGCCAGTCCCTTATTTCTCTTTTGCCTTTATCTTCGGAAGAGGGATTGGTGGCGGAAGCTGAAGGTCTTCTGCTATGTTAGACACCTTCAGCAGACATCTCCTGAAAAGATAGTTGAGAACCTCGAGGGATGATTTCTCCGGGAGCTTCTTCTCCTTTTCCCACTTGTCCATTAGCTCCTTCATCTTGTCCGTCAGGTAAAGCAGTTCTCCCCCGATCTTTATCTCCCCGACCTTGGGGTCGTAAGAGGTCACGAACTCGAAATCCATCGAGATGACCTTCTTCTGGAGGGTCGGGACCATTATCTCTTTCAGGGAGTTTATCCTTGGTACTGAATTGACCTTTATCTCCGATCTCACGTTTTCCTCGCTTTTCTTCCCTTCAATTGCCTTGAAACTCAAACCGATTATTGCCATAAATATCTCCCCATTTATTCATTTTGTTGCGATATTACTTTTTTCTTTTTAGATTATTTAAATGTATACATGTCTTTTTTTTCAATCTACTAGAATTTCATATACTCTATTACATTTGGTATATTCCGAAATGCTCGTTTGCTATTCCGTCGACTTTCATTTGTTTTCCGGTAGTGCAATTATACTGGGCGAGTGTCCTTGTTTCTTGTTGTGTTCCGGGGTTCGTTATCGAAAAGAATGTGATAACAAGATTTGCCGGATCTTCCGGTGCGGGATAGGTGAATTTTTTCATATAATTAGAGTGAGTATAAGTTTTTTAAATCAGTTCCACCTTCATCCTTTTCCCCTTCGGGATCATGTTACCGAGAATCCCTTCCTTGAGGAGCGCGACCCCGAGATCGTACTTTCCTTGCCTTACGATGACGTACCCTTCCTCTTTCGAACTGGTTTTCACGTCCTCCCCGTTCGCGAACCTTTTCGCGTCCTCCGCGGATATTTTCACGATCCCTCTGGTGGCGAGCCTCCCGAAAAGCTGGATAAAGGCCGTGGTGGGCTTGATCGTTCCCCGCCTGCTTAACCGGACGAACGGGAGGCCGGTGTTGACGTGAAACCTCGTTCCCATATTCGGTGACGGGACGGATATGAAAACCTTCCCCTTCGGGGATATGTTATATTCGTATTTCGAATAATCCAGTGAAATGCCGAACCCTTCCTCCATGTAAGAGAATATCCTCTCCATCTCCTCCCCCGAAAGCCTCCTTTTCATCCCTTTGTCACCTTTGCGACGAAAAATCCGCCTGTATTGTTGTGGTGCGGCCATATTCTCGCTACTTTTTTAATATCGAAATCATACGTTTTCTTTCCCCATTCACCGACCCCTTCCGAGGTTCTGAAGCCTTTGACGGAAACCTTTTCCAGCGTGACACCATCCCTTTTTTCCAGCAGATGATCAATCACTTCTTCGTTCTCCTCGGGGCCGAACGTGCATGTGGAGTAAACGAGATTCCCTCCCTCCTTGAGCATGTCGTACGCTTTCAGAATGAGAAGCTTCTGCCTGGACGAATTGGAAATAACGAGCTTTTCCGACCAGTGCGAAAGCGTGTCCCAGTTCTTTCGTATAGTCCCTTCGGCCGAACACGGAGCGTCCAGGAGGATGGAATCGAATTCCCCGTCCATTCTCATCAGGTTCATGTTCATCACAGTCGTGTTAAGCACACCGAGCCGCTCGATATTCGAGTTCAGCGCCTTGATCCTGTTGTAATCAATGTCGTTCGCTATCAATACGCCTTTGTTTTCCATGAGAGCGGCCAGCTGGGTGGTCTTGGATCCCGGGGCGGCGCATGCGTCGAGAATGACCCGCCCGAGGTCTATCATAAGGGGAGGTATCATGGATACGACCTCCTGTATGTAAACATGTCCCATGAAGTGTTCCATGGTCGATCCGACCCTCAGGTCGTCCGTGACAAAGCCGTCTTTGCAGAAAGGAAGCTGCTTACAGGCGATGCCGTATTTTCCGAACCTTTCCAGAACCTGCTTTCTTTCCGCTTTAAGAGTGTTCACCCGGAAGGCATATGGCATGTTATTTTCTATGACCTCGAAGAACGCCTTCTGGTCGTCGACCATTCTGGATATCCTTTCCCTGAACTTGTCGTTCATCGTGGTTTTCATGAAAATAAGGTGCGTTTTGGATTAAATAGTTTTTTTAAAATTACTTTTTCATATATTTTCATGAGTTTTGAAGATATTGCCGGAGTAATTGCATCATATTTATTTTCAAAGAATTCTTCATATTTCTCTTTCACGTAGGCGATTGAACATACTCTTAATCATTTGGTCTATGCCGTTTCGGATGATTATAATGACGATGTCGGGATAAACCCCCCGGATTATCCAATAAAAAAAGATATCCATGTATGATTACTTCAGACTAACTCCCCGTAACCTATCAGTCTCCATCTGCCGCCGAAAAGCTTGGAAATGACGATCCTTTCCCCCCTTTCCGCGCATATAGGCGTTTTGAGCCGTATTTCGATTTCCCTTTCCCTCGCTGACGTGACGGCTCCCGTGGTTTTCATCGTTCCCACCGTTATCATCAGCGGGTCACCCGTCTTTATTTTTCCCGTTTCCATGGAATCCTTCGCACCCACGACCCTTTCCATTATCGTAACCTTTAGCGTGAGCCTGGAAAGAACCTCCGGCAGCTTGCCGATGAGTCCTGCTATGCTCCCCGACAGCGAGTCGGATTTGGTCAGGTAAGGATCCAGCGAAGTGGAAAGCCCTATCAGGCCGCCGGGTTCGATCTCGTCCAGACTTTTCCCGGCCTTGTGCAGCCCGGTGATCTTCGTTTTTACCGGTTTTGTCTGTTCCTTTACGATTATCCCGGGCTTTATCTCAATCTCGTCCCCTACCCTGAACTTTCCCTGGACGAGCGATCCTCCTATGACACCGCCGCTGATCTTCTCCATTTCAGTCCCTGGCTTATTTGTATCGAATGATCTGGCTATCAGGAATTTCGGAGGCTTAGACGAGTCCCTTTTCGGGGTCGGGATGACCTCCTCGATAGTTTTTATGAGGACATCTATGTTAACCCCGCGTTTGGCCGAAATAGGAACGATGGGAGCGTTCTCAGCGACGGTCCCCTTCACGAACTCCTTTATCTGTTTGTAATTCTTCAGAGCCTGTTCCTTGTCGACTAAATCTATCTTCGTCTGAACTATGACTATGTTCTTTATCCCGACGATATCGAGGGTTGTGAGATGCTCCTTTGTCTGCGGCTGAGGACACTCTTCGTTGGAAGCGACGAGAAGGAGGGCGCCGTCCATGAGAGCTGCGCCCGAGAGGACGGTTGCCATGAGCATTTCGTGGCCCGGCGCGTCGACGAAACTTACAGTCCTTACCGGCGTCCCGTCCGAGAAGCATTTTATGCATTTCTTGGTCGCTGAAAGATCGTGCGGAGGCTTGCATTTGGGGCACTTGTATATGGTCATGTCGGCGTAACCCAGCCGGATGGATATACCCCTCTTTATCTCCTCGGAATGGGTGTCCGTCCATTTGCCAGAAAGCATTTCAGTCAGTGTCGTCTTCCCGTGGTCCACGTGACCGACAAGACCTATGTTTACCTCCGGGATCATCCTCCTGTCCACGTCCTTCGGTTTCTTTTCGGCCATAAGAATAACCATTAGATACGAGATATTAAAATTAACTTAAATAAATATATAAGAAGAAAAACCACCGGAATCATATTTCTTTGTACAATCTTTCTTTATTTTCTTCTTCTTTTTTTATCATGTATAATCCTCTCTGGAAAATCACTTCGAGGTCATCCTGGTATTCCGGCTTGTCCATTTCATTTATCATAATGTTTATCGCCATGTTTGTGGCCTTTTCCAATATTTCCTGTTCGAATTCATCCATCCTGCCGGATTCCTCGACCATTCTGTCAATCTCTTCCCGGCTCAGACCGGAAAGACGGCTTTTCTCTGTTTTCTTTTTCCTTTTCTTCTTTTCTTCTTCCGGTGGCGTGGAAGCCGGTCCTTTCATTGTGCCTGAATCGTTTATTTGGAACAAATTCGGGAAATACTTCAGCCTTTTTTGGAGATTTCTTTTGTCTGTTTCCTCGTTTCCTGTCGGAAGGTATCTCCCGTGTTTTTTCACCCTCCTCGCGAAATCATCCTTTTTTTCCTTTGGCTGACCTGCTGGGTATTTTTTGCCCGTTATTTTTTCCATTGTCGAAATTTCGCCCGTTTTTGTTTTCGGCGCTGTTTTTATTGGTATTTTTTTAGCTGGTGTTTTTTTCTTTTCATCCTTTTTTACTGCCTGGACTTTTATTTTTCTTGCCGTCTTTTTAACGCGTTTCTCGGGTTCGTCATACCTTCCTGCGAGAACGTCCCTTATGTACGGGTTTCCTATTGCCTGGATATCGCCATTTCCCGGCACATTATAGCCGAGCTGCTTCCTCTTCCTGTTGAACTTTACGTAAATATCCAGGAGGCCGAACTCCCTGAATATGCTGTCCGGTATTTCCAGGTTTTCGAACGCATTTTCGATCGCGTCATATACGGATCCGGTTATTTTTTCGTTCTCCAGGACCTGTTCCACGTACTGTCTGAAAGCGTAGATTCTGCTGAAAGGTTCCTGGTACGACATTATGCTTTTCAGCTCCTTCAGGTATTTGCTGGCCATGAGAAAATGTTATTTTTGCTCTTTATATATTAATTACTAATAGGTTACAAATCAGTAGTATAAAAAGAACAGTCCGAACAGCATCAGGATGATGCAGAATATCTTGATCGAGATGCTCTTGAGGGTCAGCTTCTCCCTTACCATGCTCGGCAGCCGGAATGCAAACACAGAAGCGATTATGAAGACGAAGACCATCTGGAAGCCGCCCATGACTTCGACTATGGATACTGATCCGATGCTGATGGCGAGCGTCGTGAAATAAAGGCCGAGGATGCTGAATACCATGAATATTATGATCATCCTTTTTGAAGCGTTTTCCAGTATTTCCTCCTTCGCGATTATGCGGAAGTTTTTCCTCGACAGAAGGAACATCGTGGTCACCAGCGTCCCTATGCTCATCCATATCAGGCCGTGGACGAAGTTCAGTTCGGCGTAGGCGAACTTCAGGACGATTGCCTGCGCGGCGTAAACGAAGCTTGAAATTAACATGAGGAGGAAGGCCTTGTTCGGGCGGAAGAGATTCTTCTTCGATCTCATCGTAAGCAATACGCTTCCTGCAAATATGAGAACGAAGGATATGATGAAATTCGCCGCGAGGTTTTCCCCGAGGAAAAGGAAGGCCATCAGAACCGTGAATATCGGTATGAGATTCCATACCGGAACCAGCCTGGACACTTCCTCCTTGGAAAGCGCTTCGGCGTACGGGAGGAACGCGAATATCCTCAGAACCCCGGCGAAGGTCGCGGCTATGGCGAAGGGCCATGCCACGAAATTAAGGCCGTAAAACGGGATGAGAAGGATGAAGACTATCTCGTAAAACCCGAGAAGTATCGCAAAAGCCATGGAATTCTTGATGTGGCCGACACGGATGATCTTCTCGACGATGTTACCCACTGCGAAAAAGAAGTACCCCAAGAGAGCGAACACTACCCATTGCAGCATGATAATAATTGGTCGCAGCTAGAATAAATGCGAGTTCTCCATGTGTATGAGGGCCATCATCACCGCTTCCTTGGTGGCGTCCTTTCTCGTGAACCTTCCTTTGGTCAGCTGGCCGATCACCCCCTCGTGCGAGCCTATCCTTTTCTTGTCGGTCATGCCAAGCTTGTAATATGCCTCGTCGATGTCCATCCCCTCTTCCATGACCATTTTGGTAACCTCTTTAGGGTATTCGAAACCGGAAGCCAGACCAATATGAGTATCCTTCCCGTCCCATATAACGCATACGCAGACGTTCATCATCCCTGTCTTTGTCTCCGGGACCGGCATCAGGCCGTCCTCGATCCCCACGGAAAGGTTGCAATCCACAAACGCCTCTTTCGCCCGGTTGATCGCTCCCCTGACCGTCTCTTCCAGCGTTTTTGGCTGCTTGTGCACCGAGGAATCGACTTCATTCCCTTCGACAACGGAACCTTTCAAGAAATCGTACCTCTCGATCGTCTCCCTTACCGCATCGATCTTGACGTTGTTCTTCGAGCCGACGATGATTTTCATTAATATAATTAGACCTTGAATTTATAATAAATTTGCAAGATTTTTTATATCCTTGTTCGCAACGTGCGTGTATATTTGGGTGGTTTTCAGGTCTTTGTGCCCGAGAAGCTGCTGAATGTATCTAATATCTGCACCCGACTCCAACAAATGTGTGGCAAAGCTGTGTCTTAATGTGTGGGGAGTCACATTTTTCTTAATTCCAACTTTCTTTGAAGCAGATTTTATGATTTGCTGGATTGTCCGTTTGTTATATTTTCCTTCTCTTTGGGAAAGAAAAATTGGGCCTTCTTCTTTTGTTCCATACATTCTTAACATATCAATCAGTTTTTTGTGAAGGAAAACTACTCTTTCTTTGTCTCCTTTTGCAGTTTTTAAATGAATAATCTCTCTGTCAAAATCAATATCTTGCCATTTGAGGTTTCTTGCTTCATCTAGCCGAAGACCTGCATAATAAAGGAACATAATAACAATCTTGTGCTTCAAATTTTTTGTAGATTCTATCATCTTGCTTATTTCCTCTTTACTTAAAACTAAGGGCAGTTTTAAGGATTTTCTTGCAAGAGGGAGCTTCTCCTCAAATTTAGTATTCAAAACATTTTCATGGAAGAATTTCAAAGCAAAATACGCAGACCTCATTGTTGATTTGCTTTTGTTTGTATACGATAGCAGAAATTCTCTCGGTGTTTTTTCTGAAGAGAGAAACTCTTTCACTATAGAAATGTAAGATTTTCCAGTTTGAAAAGAATATCTTCTGAGTTTTATTTCCTCGATAAGCTTTCCAATCAGATCATATCTTTCATCTGGCGAATAGTTTTTACGCTCATCTGCCATATAGTCTATTATGGAGAATGCCTATATAAAATACTCGCTTTTTATCCTAATCAATGCCATTAAGCGAACATTTATCTCGCTTAATAGTTGTTAAATGCAATCAGGGGTTTTCAAATTAGATGTTCTTTATGCAGCATCTCGATTACTTCTTTGTAATCAAATCCTAAATCAAGCTTTATAGCATCTTCATAAGAGAACCAGTTATATTCTGTAATTTCTTCTTCTTGTATTTTGATATTTCCAGACCAATCTCCCAAAAACCTGAACAAATCTCTATCCTTATATTTTCCAGTTTTGAATAATTTTCTGGGCTTGAAGTCAATATTCACTTCTTCCTTCAATTCTCTAACAACTGCTTGTTCAGGTGTTTCGCCTTCGTCTCCTCTTCCACCAGGACAAGCCCAGGTTTTTGGGAATGTTTTTGTATAGTCTGATCTCTTTACAAGAAGAATCTTATTATCTTTCAATATTATTGCCGATGCTGCATAAACCATATACTAAAGAAATAAGTTAATACTATATAAAGTATTTGAAAACCCCTGACTTCTTCGGATTTCTTCGAAATCCTCGACCACGCTGCGCTCTCGCCTATCGGCTCGGGGCATTTAACAGGGCTTAAAAGGAAAATTGCTCGGCTCGCAATTTTCCCAAATTTTCTTCGCCAGAGGTCAGTCGCAAAATTGTGGGTTGCCTCAATTTTGCTCCTTCCA
>JAFGDH010000040.1 GCA_016932215.1 Candidatus Aenigmatarchaeota archaeon
AGACAACCGCGTCTTCTCGAAGCTGACGGATCTCCACGAGTTCCAGCCGAGGGATTACGAGGAGATGCTCGCCTTCAAAGGAGTCGGACCGAAGACTATCCGCGCGCTCGCCCTAACCAGCAAGTTGATATACGGCAAGGAGCCGAGCTGGAGGGATCCCGTGCAGTTCTCATTCGCCCGCGGCGGCAAGGACGGGACGCCATACCCGGTCGATAGAAAAGCGTATGACGAGAGCTCGGATATCCTGAGGAACGCAATAGACAACGCAAAGCTCGGCCCGAAGGAAAGATTAAGCGCGATAAGAAGGCTGGAAAGCTTTATTTAGCTTCATGGCAAAGAATACTTCATGAATTATCTCGTTCTGGGCATAACGGGAAAAAGGGGATGCGGCAAGGACACGGTAGCCCAGCATCTTAAAAAGAAGTACGGTTTCCACGTCCTCGTTTACACGGATGACGTGCTGGCCCCGATCCTAAGGGCCCAGGGAAAGCAGGTAACGAGGGAAAACCTCATCAGGCTCGCGACTGAGCTGAGAAATCAGGACGGTCCCGCTGCTTTGACGGAGATGATATCCGAGAGGATAACGTCGGAGGGTTTCTGGTGCATATCCGGAGTCCGCCTTCCGGAGGAGGTGGAATTCCTCCGCGGATTCTACGGCCAGGTGTTCAAGCTGATGAACGTCAATTGCGACGACCGGAAAAGGTACGAAAGGGTCAGGTCACGCGGAACCAAGGGCGAAGCCAACATCACTTACGAGGAGTTCACGGAGACCGACAAAAGGGTCACCGAGGCGCCGATAGCGGAGACCGGGAAGCTCGCTGACTTCGAGGTGGAAAACAACGGGACGAAGGAAGAGCTGAACAGGCACCTTGACAGGATAATGGACGAGATAAAGAGCGCAGAATCCGAAGACCTGGGGCTGGATGAGTGATCGCATGAAGACGTTAGAAGAACAGGCAATGAAGCTGGACATCAAGGGAGTCATACTGACCCTGATAATATCATCGTTCGGGTTCGTGGCCGCACTGTTCTGGAGGGACGCGATCAGGGAACTCATCCTTAAGTTCGTCCCGGAGAGCCAGGGGATCACGTTCTATTTCGCCGCGGCGATCATAGCCACGGTCATCGCTGTCATAGTGATATATATTCTGTCAAGATTCCTGAAGGAAGAGGAAACAACGAAGAAATAAACGCATTTATATTTATTTTCTGATACATACTGATTAAATAACGGTTAAACGGTTAGTCCAGCGTACGGCTGCTTAAACGGATTGAATCAAGCAGTCTCTCGAAATAATCGCCTCGGTGGCTCAATGGCAGAGCGGCGGTTTTGTAAACCGCAGGTTGGGGGTTCGACTCCCTCCCGGGGCTCTAATACGATTTGTCCATGTTAGGAAAAGTGATAAGTATAGTTGGATTCAGGATTTATAAACATTGGGCCGTGCTTCCTCTTTTTGTTAAACAAAGCTCATCCATATCAGCCATGCACCCAGAAGCATCAGGACAACCGTGCTGAGGGCCTGCTTCTTCCTGAACCTCTGCGCCTGCTTGTGTATGTGTTCTGGGAACCCGACCTTCATGATGCCTTTTATCAGGGTGAACCATCCCAGAAGCGTGATGACCACCCTCCAGTCAGCGACCCAGACATTGTGCAGGATAACGGTGACCAGCCCCATCAGCAGGGTAATGTAGCCCGTGGAGATGACGAAAGCCTTGTCATCTGTCATCTCTATTGTCCTGCCCAGCTGCCTCGTCACAATGAACAAAATCCCGAATATCAGGAAGAAACCTCCCAGGAACCTTGCGAAGAAGATCGTGACGTCCATCATGATTATCATGCCCCTTTCAGCTGATAATAAGATATTGCATTCCCTTAGTTAAAAACATCTGATTGTTGGATTTCGCTTCCTCGAAACTATTAAAGGATGCGATAATAGTAAATGGTTACTATGAACCCTTGTGTTCCCTGAGCCTCTCGAAAAAGCCCCTGCTTGTCTCGATCTTTTTCTCGAACGTGTCCGCGTATTCCTCCATGAGCCTCTTCTGATCTTTGCTTAGCTTCTTTGGGATGTCGACTACGACCTTTACAAGCTGATCTCCCCTTCCCCTGCCGTGCAGTTCGGGCATCCCCTGTCCGCGGAGCCTGAAGACCGTATGGCTCTGCGTGCCGGACGGTATCTTGATCTTCGCCTTCCCGTTTATCGTCGGGACACCTATCTCCCCGCCGAGGACCGCGATGGCGATGCTGACCGACGTCCTGCAGAAGAGATCGCTCTCGTGCCTCTCGAAAATCGGATGCTCTTTCAGTCCTATGACGATATAAAGATCGCCCGGCGGACCTCCCTTGGAACCGGCTTCTCCCTGACCGGAAAGCCTGAGGTACTGGCCGTCATCCACGCCTGCCGGTATCTTCACCTTCACTTTCCTTGTTTTTCTCTCCTTCCCGGTGCCGTCGCAGTGGCTGCACTGTTTGTCTATGATCGTCCCCTCTCCCCCGCACCTGTCGCACGGGGCTATGTTCATGGTCTGGATGAAGGCATTTCTCCTTACCATCCTTATCTCCCCGGTTCCCCCGCACTTCGTGCATTTCTTCGGGGACGTGCCGGGTTTCGCGCCGCTCCCCCTGCAGACGGAGCATTGTTCGAATCTCGGGACCAATATCTCCGTTTCCACCCCTCTGAACGCGTCTTCGAGGGTCATCTCCAGGCCGTATTTCAGGTCGGCTCCCTGTTCCGGACCGAATGATCTTCTCCTCTTTTCACCTGAGCCGGAAAAAACGTCGAATATGTCGCCGAAGCCGAAATTCCTGAAAAGGTCGTCAAAGCTCGGGGAACCTCCGGAACCGGGGCGGAATCCTGCCCCTTCGACCCCGGCGCTCCCGAACTGATCGTAAGCCGACCGCTTCTCAGGGTCTTTCAGGACCTCGAAGGCCTCGTTTATCTCTTTGAACTTCCCCTCTGCTTCCTTGTTATCGGGGTTTACGTCCGGATGCCACTTCCTGGCGAGATGCCTGAATGCCTTTTTTATCTCGTCTTCGGAGGCGTCCCTGTCAATCCCGAGTATATCGTAATAGTCCTTTTCCGTCATATTCTACCTACTGTAATGAATAATAAAAAAACGGCATATTTAATACCGAATTCGAATGCGGTCACTTCTCTTCCTTCTTATCGTCATTTACCTCGTATTCGGCGTCAACCACGTTCTCTTCATCCTTCCCCTTCTTTTTATTGGGTTTCTCTCCCCCGGCGTTTTCTTTCGCCTTCCCTCCGGCCTCTTCCGCCTGCTTCTTCATGGCTTCCTGATATATGGATGCGCCTGCCTCCCCGACCACCTTCTGGAGGTTTTCCGTTTCCTTCTTTATCTTCTCCACGTCCTGCCCGGCAAGGGAATCCTTCAGTTCCTTCAGGGACTTCTCTATCTTCTCTTTATGTTCCTTGGTTATCTTGTCCCCGAGTTCGGAAAGGGTCTTTTCAGTGGTGTATGCCAGCGTGTCGGCGCCGTTCCTCGCCTCCGCTTCTTCCCTTCTTCTATTGTCCTCTTCCTCGTGCTCTTTTGCGTCCTTCACCATGCTGTTTATGTCATTGTCGGAAAGCTTCGTGGAAGCGGTTATGGTTATCTTCTGCTCCTTTCCAGTTCCCATGTCCTTTGCCGAAACGTTCAGTATCCCGGACGCGTCTATGTCGAACGTCACTTCTATCTGCGGGACGCCTCTCGGCGCGGGGGGGATGCCCTCGAGATTGAACTGCCCGAGGCTGGTGTTATCCTTCGCCATGCTCCTCTCGCCCTGAAGCACGTGGACCGTGACGGCGGGCTGGTAATCCGCGGCCGTCGAAAATACCTTCTTTTTCTTCACCGGTATGGTGGTATTCCTGTCTATGAGCGGGGTCATCACCTCCCCGAGCGTCTCGATCCCAAGCGTCAGGGGAGTAACGTCCAGAAGTACTATGTCTTTCACGTCTCCCGCCAGGATCCCGCCCTGTATGGCGGCGCCCATAGCGACGCATTCCATGGGATCGACTCCTCCTTCCACTTTCTTACCGACGAAATCCTCAACGTACTTGCGAACGACCGGCATCCTCGTCGGCCCGCCCACCATTATGATCCTGTCTATGTTCTCTTTCGTGAGCTTGGCGTCCTTCATCGTCTGCTCCATCGGATGTTTGCATTTATCGATTATCGGCATAACCAGCTTCTCCAGCTGGGACCGGGTGATCTTCATGTCAAGATGTTTCGGGCCCTTGTCCGTAGAGGTTATGTAGGGAAGATTGATGCCGGTATCCAGCGTCGTGGAAAGCTCTATCTTCGCCTTTTCCGCCGCTTCCCTTACCCTCTGCATAGCCATGTCGTCGCTGTTGAGATCCACGCCTTCCCTTGATTTGAAATCATCGACAACATATTTCATCAGCGTCTCGTCCATGTCCCTTCCCCCAAGCTGCGTGTCGCCTGAGGTGGAAAGCACTGAAAAGGTGCCGTCTCCGTATTCCATGATCGTCACGTCGAGGGTCCCTCCGCCGAAGTCGAAAACCATTATTTTATGTTCCTCGCCCTTCTTGTCGATTCCATACGCCATCGCCGCGGCTGTCGGCTCGTTGACCAGTCTCACGACGTCCAGGCCGGCTATCTTCCCGGCGTCCTTTGTCGCAGTCCTCTGGTTGTCGTCGAAATAAGCGGGAACGGTTATCACGGCCCTCCTGACCTTCTCGCCGAGGAAGTCCTCGGCATCCCTCTTGACTTTCTGGAGAATGTAAGCCGAAATCTGCTGAGGCGTATATTCCTTCCCGCTGATATTATATTTGAAATCAGTACCCATCTTTCTCTTGGCGCCCGTCACGGTGCCTTCCGTATTTGAAACTGCCTGCCTTCTCGCCGGTTCTCCGACCAGCGTCTGGCCGTCCTTGGTGAATGCGACCACGGAGGGAAACATCTTCCCGGCCACCGTCGCCCCCTCGGCTGATGGGATTATCGTCGGCTTTCCTCCCATTATTGCAGCTGCCTGGGAATTGGATGTCCCCAGGTCTATGCCTATGATTTTTTCCTTTTTCGCGTCTTTATTTTCGCTCATTAACATCATCTCCTTTTTTGATTATTTTGTGTTCATACCCGCAATTCCTGCACCTGAACCCGAAACCGGGGTTCACGTTCAGCTTCGTAGAGTTGCATGCGGGACACTTCTTCATCATATTATTGCTTCTCATTCTTCGGTATAGTCAATCAGGCATCTTCTTCTGTACCGGTTTTTTTATTTTTCGCTATCCTGACCTTTGAATGCCTGATAACATTCGAATTTAGCATGTATCCTTTCTGGAGCTCCTCCAGAACGGTTCCGTCAGGCTCATCGGATTCGGTGCTCATCATCGCTTCATGATAATAAGGGTCGAATCTCTTTCCAACGGATTCTATCGGCTTCAGGCCGCTTTTGAAGAGTATGCTGAGCAGTTTTTTGAGCATCAGCTTGTACCCTTCACTCGCCTCGCTGTTACCGGATTTCCCGACTGCTGCTTCCAGATCATCCAGCAGCGGCAAAAGTTCCTTCACGAATCCCATATTGGCATTCGATTCCAATCCGGCTTTTTCCCTGTCAAGGCTTTTCCTGTAGTTCTCGAAATCCGCCCGGAGGTATCTGATCTGTTCCAGTCGCTCGTCCGCGAGTTTCGTCTTCTCGTCAAGCTCCCTTTTCATCGCATCAAGCCCGGCCGCCTTTTTCTCAGGTTTCTCTTTATTGATTTTCTTAGTCATGCCAGATCACCCGCTAATATTATAAGTAAAATGAACATAATAAATATAAGTTTTTCGAACTTAAAATTCTTATCCATTCGATGGTTTTACTTCTTCACCTTCGTCTCGCAGAGCAGGACCAGGGCGCCTATAGACGCGAATACCCAGACCGTCAGCCATATCCCGCTTTCCGCTGATTTCCCCATGTAATAGATGAAGTAAGAGACAAAGCCAAAAATCACCAGAAGGAAAAACAATACAACCAGCCAGCCCTCCCACGAGATAGGGACATATCCCCAGCCGAGGTCACGGGAT
>JAFGDH010000041.1 GCA_016932215.1 Candidatus Aenigmatarchaeota archaeon
CGAAAGCGAGGGGAAAGATATTTTAAACATATCGTCCATAAATTCACTTATCCCGGAACCTCTCCGCATCGCGCACCTGATAGGTTACGGGCTAAAGGGGAAAAATGAAAAAGATCACTGACGGTACGGCGGGAACTATAATCTACATAATCATAGGCATCCTGCTGGCATTCGGGATAAACCAGGGTCTCGCTTTGGCTCTCTCCACGAGCATGCCCGTGGTCGCGGTCGAGTCGAACAGCATGGTCCCCACGTTTTCGAAAGGGGACATACTCATCATACAGGGGGCCCCGAGCCCGGGTGATTATGAGGATTTCCTTGAAATAGGCGATGTCATCGTTTTCACCCCGCCGGAAAGGCCCATCCCAATCGTCCACAGGCTGATAGAGAAGAACCCGGACGGGACCTTCCAGACCAGAGGGGACGCGAATCACGGCCAGCAGCTTCCCTTCGAGAAGAGCATAAGTCCCGGAGAAGTGGAGGGAAAAATGATCATGATAATCCCTTACGTCGGGTGGATAAAAATCGGAATAACCGAGTACCTGTTCCCCAATCCCTGGATCATAATTGTACTGATGGTAACCATTAGCTTTATATATTATTTGGCCAAAAATATACGAGTATAGTTTTAAAAAAAATTTTATAAAAGGGAGGGTGGTTCCTGTGGAATTTTGTCCCAAGTGCGGTTTGGTTTGTGTCTCAAAAAAGGAGAAAGACAAAATAATTCTCGTCTGCAGAAAATGCGGGCACAAGATAAAGGAGTATAAACCGATCGAGATAGAGGAAAAGATCGAAAACGGTCCTCACAACGACATAATTCTCATGGAAGAAACGAAGGAGATCCTCCCGAAGATCAAGACCATCTGCCCTTCATGCAGCAACAAGGAGGCTGTCTGGTGGATGCAGCAGACAAAATCAGAAGACGAGCCGCCAACGCTGTTCTTCAGGTGCACTAAGTGCAAGCACTCCTGGAGAGAGGACTAGTGTCCGAAATCAGTGAATATGGTTTTTTCCATTCCCATCCCATCAGCCTTTGCTTCGGCGGTTGTTTCGATGGTCTGCTTAGATGGCGAGGGAACGCCTGACAAAGGATAACTCAGAACCAGATACTGCCCGTAACCCACAGGTCTACCCACGGCTTTTCTGATATCCGGCACCTCTACCGTAAGAATCCCGTTGGCCAGCTTGTACGTATAAAATTGATTTTCTATCCATTTTATCTTCTCTCCGCGGAATGGGTCTTTCTCCCTCACAGAAACCATCACAGGAAGGAAATACTTGTTGTACCACAGGGGACGGATGGTCATCCCTCCCGGGATATGATCGTTTATTCTGACATAGTTTAAATCGGTCCCGTTCTGTTTGACGACTACCTCGGAGCTTGGGGTCCTGCCGTAAACGAATTTCTTTTCCAGGCCGAAATCCGAGTCAATTACATTGAACGTCCCATCCCTCGGGCCGACCGGGATTTCAGAGTCGAACAGGACACTCACCTCATACTTCCCCTCGGAAACGGGAAGGAATTCGAATTCTTTATTTGTTCTCCCAGCAGGGACGACCACATATTCCGTGAAATTAACATTTTCATTTCCCGTTACCCATACGTATAGCGTCCCGTTAACCTCCCCACCCCCGTTGTAAATTTCAAGATTAATTTTCGCGTTATCTCCAAGCTTAACGTTATCCAAATTTAGTATCATCTCAAGAGGAGAATCGTAATCTATCCTTACCGTTCCCCCGTCCAGTATCTTTGACAGCCTGCCGTTCATGTGAATCATTGCGGGGACGTATACCTGAACCATGGTTCTCCCGTCCAGCAGCTCGTTTTCCCTGTGCCAGAATTCCTTATCGGGATACGGGTAGTCAAGCTGTGGTTCCGCATTCTTTTTTATGCATTCCTCCAGCATGGATTTCTGCCGTTCTGATGGCTCCCTCGTCACGGACAACCCCAGTTTGTTAACGCACGCGTTTATGATCCCGGAATAGTCCATGTAATGATCATCGTTGTAAATGAAGTTCTTTTCCAGTCCGAACCTGTGAGAATACTTACCGTCGAAATCGACCGAGTTTATTACCGCCCCTTTCGGGAGCACAAACTCCCTCACGAACACAGATATCACCGGTTTTTCCTGCTTCATCAGGAAGGAATCCGCGTTCGTGAATATGATCATGCCGTTTTCCTCTTTTATCTCCGGCTCTATGGATATTTCCGATGTAAATGACCCGGTCGGGGAAACACCGAAAAAATATTTTCCCCCGAAATTAATACCATTTTCTACCGGGGTATAAGCCGGATCACCCATGAGGACTCTTTCATATTTATCCTTAAGGTACAGTCGGTCTTCCCTCAGGTCTATCGGTGATGTGCCTATCTTTACTATCATTTGCTCCAGTGCGTTGAAATTCACTGTATCCATTAGTGATTCTCCGATAGATTTTCCTTCTGCCATGTTCCTGAAGAAAAAAATGGATGAATAGATTGTATAAGGATCATGTACTATACCAGAAGATGAAAGAACCTGTCCCCCTTTCCCGGAAACCTGTTTGGTTATTTCAGATGTCAGGGAAAGGTCGTGGTCGGAATAAAGGAACCTGCTGTAATTGAGTTCCTCCATCCAGGTCGATCCGTTGTAAGGGTTCAGTAAGAGCTGCCAGTAGCCCCTGTCCTTGGGCGGGATCAGCCAGTAATCGTCACCCAGCCCGAAATAGGCAAGTATTCCGGGTTCGCCTATCTCGTTCGCCAGGTTTTCATCTATTGTGTTTAAATGGGGAGGGAATGGCAAAGGATCTCCCGTCCATGTTACCCAGTCAAACTCAAAAAGGGAGTAGAATATGAGAGAAGATGTTTTCAAAGCGCTCCACGTATGGCCAAAAATGGGAAAAACCATGGTAATTGCATAGTCACCGATGAAATCTATCATCATTTTTATTATGTTGTATGCGGACATTTCAGGCAGTTCCTTCCTCTCTTCAACTATCCTTCTGGTCTCCATCCCGTTTAATCCGATAACCTTCTCATTAGCGAATGCCTGAAACATCCCGCCGTACAGCTTCAGCGCGTCAAGATGCTGGCTATACTTGTATTCCCCTATGAAAACAGAATCATTTTTTCTGGGAAGAAACATCCTTGAAATCTGGAGGGAAATGGAAGTCATGTTTCCGTTCAGCCTGCCTGGCGCTATGTCAATGAAACCGTCCCCATTCAGATCACCGTACCAGATGTCCGTATACAGCGTATTTCCGTCTTTGTTATCGAAAATCTCCATACCTACGTCAAAAAATTCTATCAGGGGAATCGAATCCCCAATTATACCCAGATAAAGAGAATCACCTTTTTTATAGTTCAGGCCTGAAGAAAAAAATCCATTTTCCTCGAGACGCTCTTTCTCTTGATTCAATATCATTTTGATATCTTCATATTCACTGTTCACGAACACCACATACCCTTTCCTGAATCCCGCCAGGAACCCTGCCAATAAAGATTCCGTACTCCCCTCTTCCACCAGGACCAGATAATTCGTGTTATCCCCATTTTCCTTCAGTTTTTCTATGTAAAAAACCTGAATATCTTCTGCGCTCATTCCTTCCAGGTCCAGAACCTCCGAATATGACCCCTGGCCCTGATCAAAGACGATCGGAATGCCCATATAATGCGCGAGATTTGAAGCGAGAATCGATTTTGTGAGGTCTTCCACGTATATAGTCTCGGTCGCGTTCGGGAAGAAGAGACCAGGAACATCTTCATAAGTTATCTCCGAGGAGTTGGTCATGTTCGCATCGAAACCCATGGTATAGATGTGATCCGGCTTATAATCTTCGATAAAATCCATAACCCTCGGGGTGAGTGAATCGGTAACTATTACAGGCACTTTGGTAGTGACTGCGGAGATTATGTTTTTTTGATCGGAATCGGTTAGGATGAGGGAATGTGAGGTTGGGGATTTATATTTTTTATAAAAAATTATACTTACATTCACTGGACCACCATCAACACAACCACAACTATTACACCCCCCTTTGGATTTAAATTCAACTAGAGTGTAATTTTCAAAATAAGTTATATTAGCAGAATTATTTGGAACATATTCACCTTCATCATAATATTGCACCGCATTTTTCTCTATTTCAAATATTTTCCATGGTTTATTAATTCTTACCCATCCAGTTGCCCC
>JAFGDH010000008.1 GCA_016932215.1 Candidatus Aenigmatarchaeota archaeon
ACGACTTTCGTTGCGCTGGACAACCAGCAATCCACCCTGGTATTATGGATTAATGATACCGCTGGGAATACGAATTCGAGTTCGGTCGTTTTCACAATCGATACTAGTGCCCCGGCAATAACAATCACAACGCCAGCCAACACAACCACGAAGTCTGATGCTTTTGCTTTCTCCTTTTCGGACGTTAACTGTTCGGTTTATTCGGTGAATGCTGGAGGGAACGTGACGAATTGTTCAATCGTTGGGAACGCATGGTCGGGGACACTCGGTGGGTTGTCGGATGGAGTGAACAACATAACGGTCTGGGCGAATGACAGCATCGGCAACATAAACTCCACTATAAGATACTGGACCAGGGACACGGATGCTCCGGACATTTTCAATGTCACGAACGGGACCGTCGGATCCACCACCGCAGCAATCATCTGGAACACCACGGAATCGTCCAACTCAACGGTTCTTTATTCAACCAACCAGAGCAACCTGAATCTCACGAAGAACGGCACATCCTTCGTTACCGAACATTCGGTCGGTCTCACCGGCCTGACGCTGAACACGACGTATTATTACAACATATCTTCATGCGACCAGGCAGGCAACTGCAACACAACCGGTACGTACAATTTCACCACATCTTCCGCTTCCGTTTGTGTGGAATCCTGGTCATGCACAGAATGGGTATTAACGATTGGGAGCATGCAGATAAGAACATGCACAGACTCGAACAGTTGCGGGACCACTGTAAATAAACCAGTAGAGAGCAGAAGATACATAGGAGGTGGAGGGGGAGGAACTCCGTCAACGGAACCACCGCCACAGGTCAAGCATTCATGGGTTAAAATAACGCCGGGTACAGAGGTGAGTATGACAATTACCAAGGAAGGCCTGGATTTCAGCGAGATAAAGATAACCGTGAAAAACGAAGCCAAAACGGTCACGATAACTATCACGAAGCTCAATGAAAAACCGGCAGATGTAACTCACGATTTAACGGGCAAAAAGGTATACCAGTACGTTACAATAGAGAAAACCAACCTGGAAAACGACAACATAGAAAAGTCAACGATAAGATTCAAGGTTCCGAAGGGCTGGATTTCACAGAACGGTATAGACAAAGCCACTATCACCCTTAACAGGTATGTCAGCGGATGGCAGGCATTGGCAACGAGGCTGCTCAGCGAAGACGACGATAATGTTTATTACGAGGCTGACACGCCGGGATTCTCGGTTTTCGCCATATCCGGGGAAAAATCAAAGTCATGCGAGCCGGGAACTGTCAGATGTTCCGGTAACCTTATTGAGCAGTGCAACGAGGAGGGAAGCATGTGGGTATCCGTCCAGACATGCGAAAGGGGATGCGACCAGACGAGTTTGACGTGCATCTCACCGGGTGGAGGGTGCGAAGCCGGGACGACGAGATGCTACGGCAACGTCCTTCAGCTATGCTCGAACGACGGGATGGAGTGGATGGACCTTGAGGTATGCGTGCACGGCTGCATGATGAACGAGAGGTGCATAAGCGGCGGATTCATACCAGGGCTCGACATTGATTTCGGGGATTACAATGTTTTGAGCGGATACATAATAATAGCTCTGGTACTTGTCCTTGTAATATTCATACTTCGCCCGCTGCACGCAAGAAGAAAGAGAAGTAGATTCCCGGAACTGAATAAGAAAAGACGCAGATTAAGGGTGCCAAAAATCAGAAGGAGAAAGAAACGCTAATCACTTTTTCTCTTCTTTCTTTGCCTTCTCAGGATGTTTTGGCTTCGGTTGCGGTTTTGCGGCAGGCTTTTCCTTCGCTTTTTCGGCCTTTTCTTTCTTTGCCTGCTTTTCCTGCTTCTTCTGATCAAGCTGCCTGAGGTCTTCCGCTGAAGGCATGACAAGCTTCAGTTTTTCAAGGATCTTCGCCTTCTCGTATTCCTTAAGAACATCAGAATCGCTCGAATCCTTATTTAAGTTGAGTTTGTAAGGCAATGGCTCCAGATGGCGGATGTTGCATTTCCTTCTTTTCACGTTCGTAAGAGCCCTTGGCCCCGTAACCATCATGAAATCTTTGTCCACCTTCTCAAGAATGACGCAGTATCTGCCTGCCTCTCTTCCAGCGGTCTTCACGCATACTCTTCCAGTTTCCATAACCATATCAAACACCTATTATTTAAATTATTAAGCTTAAACCTTGAGGACCCTGTTTTTGATCTCCCTTCTCATGCAGGATGAGCACATGCTGCCACCGTACGGCCTTTCCGGCCTTTTCCTGCTCTTGGAGGTATTGGAGTATTCGGACTTGCTGACCCTTGGGATGCCGTGCAGAGGCTTGTTACAGACGGAACACTTCGCGGAAATCTTTGTTCTTCTCTTGTAATGAACCGTTCTGCTCCCTCCCGGCGTAGTTCTTTTCACTTTCCTCAGGGATCTCGATCTTTCCGATGGTCTTGGCATAATATGATCCTCCTAGGTTAATTAATCATTATTGATAAGAAGAGTATTTAAATTTATCCTTAAATACTTCTATTTCTCGGCGTATTCCTCCCCGCCGACCCTTACTTTGAATCCCTTGATAACACCCGACGTCATGTAAGATATGTCAACTTCCTCTTTCGGTTCTAGGCGTAATATGCTCCATACCAGTTCATCCGTCATGTCCTGCTTAGGAATGATTTCCGGCATAACGCTAGAAGAGATGAATGAATTAAGCGGAACGTGATCAATAACCTCTATATTCTCAAGAACGTCTTTCTTCTTGTTCTTTACCTTGAGTATGACGTTCTGACCGCTTATCTCCTTGTCGAGCTTGAGCGGGGACTTTGAGGACGGTTTTTTCAGCTTGAAGACCAGGAAAACTATCCCTATGACGGCAACGAAAATGATAACGACGTAAACCAGAAGCATCAGGATGTCCTGCTGGGCCGTCATATCCTCCTTGTCCGAAAAATAGCCAACCCTCCTGGCCGTGATGGAAAACGGACCGGATTCATCTATCGGTATTTCGGCATAATAGCCCGACTGGGAGGTTTCGTTTGTGAAATATGACTCAGTCGTGCCTGTTTCGTCATAGCGCAGCGTCAGCCTGACGTCCTTGACCGTGTCGTTGTTGTGATCCCTCACATAAACTTTTATGGTCCTCCCAAGCACAGGGCTCCCTGAAACATAAAGGGTAAGCGTCCTCGTTATGCATGCGTGGGTTTCCACGTTGCATGTCTGGTTCGAGTTGCAGTGGGCGTCCACGCAGCAATAGTCGTCAGGCCTCTCGCATTTGTGGTCCTGTATGAACCCGCAGGAGCACTGGACCTCTTTGCAGACATGCGGGGCAGCATCGCAGTACTCGTCGGCCCGGCAGTCGTCATTGCTGCAGCAGTCGTAATACGTGCATTCGTGATCCGACGCATACCCGCAGTCGCATACCAGCTGTTCACACACGTTGCTTTCGCATGTCTCGTCGAACTGGCACTGCTGGTCGGAAAAGCATTCATAATCCGCGAACAGTGTAAGATCAAGAGAGCTTGAATTCGTCCTGTAGTCGGATGATTCGCAGTTCACAGTTATCCGCTTTACTCCCTCAAGACCGGTAAGATTGAAATAGCCCTGGAATGACATGTCGGTAACCCTTGACATCGAACCGGACTGCCCTCCTATAACGAAGGAACAGGAAGACATGTTGGCGCCGGAGGTGACGAGGACCTTTATCCTGTCTCCCGATTCTATGTCAGGGTCACCCATCATATACGTACGATTTTCGGGAGACTCTATTATGAGGATGAACGGTGTCATGGATGAGAAGTCCAGCAAAGTCACCTCCAGAAGCGTGTCGCCTGTTATGTTCAGCGTGTTCTCGTAACTGGCATAACTGCCCTTTGTAACGGTGACAGTGTGGGGATTACCGTAAGCAATACTGCTATTGGCCCTGGATTTGTTTTCGAACTGTTCGGTGACCTCGATTCCGCCGGTCATACCGTCATATCCGGTGCTGTCAAAATAATTATCCCCGATATTGTCAAAAACCTCAACGTCCGCTGATGATATCCCTACCCCGTCGCTGTCCTCGACCTGGACCGTCAGGTACCATTTCTTTTTCATTGTCGTGTAATTGGTGTTGGTAAGAGTCACGGCGGATGAAACCGTCTCGATGTCTATGCCGTTGTTCTGGAATTCCGAATCCTTGATAACCGAATTTGTCGCCATTGCCATCGATATTCCGACCGTATTGTCCGTGGAAACGAGTCCTGTTACCGTATTGTTGTCTCCCTTCACGACAAACGGGAGGGGATTACCGCAGCAGGTGGTGACATCGCTAACCGTCATTCCCTCTATTGTGTTTCCGTCCCCGTCAACGAGCATTCCGCCACTGCCGCCGGTTATCGTGTTACCGGATATTGTGTTCTGGTCCCCGATGATACTGCACGGTGTAACGTCGGAAATAACGTTATCTGAAACCGTGTTTCCTGAACCGTTTAAAATGAAACAGCCGTCAGTGAAATCATTCCCTTCTATACTGATTCCGTCGGCAAAGGATATAATTTTGGTGAAAACGCTGAAATTGTTCCCGGTGAAGCTGGCCGAATCCGTGGCCAGATACAACCCGCTCTTGTAGGCAACCGAAGTGGAAATTCCTATATTCTTAAGGACCGAATCGGAGATATCTATCGAGGACCCGTTCCCGGAGAAGAAAAAATAATTGTTGGTTCCGTAGCTTCTGAAAGTGGATGATACGGCTGTCAGGGAGCCAAGATTCCCTATACCTATCCCTCCGGGGGAAGAATAATCGAATTCGATGGTCACGTTATCCAGGTCAAGCGAACCGGTGCTTTCGATGGTAAGATTCCCTGAAATAGTTACCTTCGTATTGTTGCAGACGACGCTCCCGCTTATGAGCCAGTTTCCAGACCCGGAATAAGGATTATTGCACGCCGCTTCCGCATACCCAGGCATAAATGACAGCACCAAAAACAAAGTAACGGCTATCAATGCTATTTTGCACCCCATAAATAATTGTTATTACAGGTTCCTTAAATTGATTCTTCGGTATCCGGTTCATCTTCCCGCAGCGGCTTTTCCTGAACGATTTCGCCGATCCTCTTCTGCGGATCCTTCTTCAGGGTCTCGCTCTCGCTTATCACGCGTTCCGCCGTATTTGAAAGACGCTGCTTGATCTTTTCCTTCTGGTCCCCGAAATAGCGCTCGAATTCGCTCGTAAGGGTTATCACCTTCGTACGTCCCTTCTTTTCGGCTTTGATCAATCCCTTCTTGTGCAGCTTCTTGACGTAAGAATATGCCTTGTTTCCCTGCGTTTTGATGATCTCGGACTGCATTATGGGTTCCTTGTACGCGACCAGAGCCAGCGTCCTCTTGTGCCCGTCGTCCAGATCGGAATACTTAGAAAGGTGTGACACCTTCCTGAGAAGGTCCTGCTGCACCTGCATCCACCATCCTTCCGGGGTCTTGAGGATCTCTATACCACGCTTTTCGTACTCCCTCGCAAGATCTTCGAGCTTCTCCTCGAGATGTCCGAGAGAAGAAATACCGGTTATCCTGGATAGTTCCTTTATATCCAGAGGTCTGGAGGACATGAAAAGTGCGGCTTCGATCAGTCTTTTCGGCATAAGGACACCCATAAACTTCGAAAGATGACTTGGAATTAAAATCCGAGTCATCCTGTATATTTATATTGGCGCTGAAAACTTAAATCCGGAAAGCAATCATTCCTGTTTCTTTCTTTTTGAAATGTATTTTACGAGCCTGCCGATAAGATTCTCGCCGCTACCAGCTGGTACCCTCACCTCACGAGGGACATTCTCCCACGAAAAATTGTATATGGATTTCTCTTTCCTGGCAGAAACGACGGTGAAATCCCGGTCCCTTCCCTTGTACATGAAAACAACCCTGAGATAGACAATAAACAATATATTATATTGGAAATGCGGATTTATTTAAATTAGGCTTCACCCAAAATAATAAACATGGAGATCACATTCAGGGTGCTGGTGGGGATCATCATCCTTCTGGTGGTCATGGTAGTGGTCATCGCCCTTATAGGCCAGTGGACCGGAAACGCAAACAACATGGTGGACGGGATCACGTATTTCTTCGATCACATGAACGATTTCTTCGCGAACGGCTTCAAGTTCGAGCCCAAGA
>JAFGDH010000004.1 GCA_016932215.1 Candidatus Aenigmatarchaeota archaeon
CGACTTTCGAAGGAAATGAAGTGGCAGTATTTCGAGAAACTGGTTGGATGGATATTCGAGCAGAACGACTTCTCCGTCGATGTGAGCAGCGTCTTCGTCTACCCGGACGGTAAAAAACAATATGACGTGATCGCGAAAAGATTCGGGAAGACGTTCCTGGTAGAGTGCAAGAAGTGGAAGAGAACGAATCCGTCCGCCATTAAGAAGGCGGTTGAGGATCATATCGAGAAGACGAAATTATACGCGGAAAAGCAAAAGGAAGAAGTCTTCCCCCTGGTCGTGACCCTTATCCAAGACAGCGTGACTGAACACGAGGGCGTACCGGTCGTGCCGGTGGACAAGCTGAATACTTTTATAAACCAATGCGAGGAATTGATATAACGACAGACGACTTAAAAATTAAGATGCAAGTTGTCATTCGAGGTAACTATGTTCGATCCCTATTCAAGAGACCAGTATGATTTCACGAAATCGTATACGTTTTACATACTTTTAGCCAATGTAATAGTTTTCGTTATCCAGATGCTCTACGACCCGTTCACCGAACTCTTTGCCCTGATACCGGACAAGGCATTCGCGGGATACGTCTGGCAATTCGTTACGTATATGTTCCTCCACGGCGGGTTCATGCACATATTCTTCAACATGCTGGTGCTGATGATATTCGGTTTCACCGTGGAAAAGGTTCTGGGGAGGCAGAGATTCCTTACCGTGTACATACTTTCAGGCATAGGATCGGCCGTCTTCTATATTGTAATAATGTTTATGATGGGAGGCAGCGGGTCCGTTCCTTTACTCGGAGCGTCAGGGGCGATTTTCGGCCTCCTCGCCTCTTATGCGTTCCTCTTCCCGAAGAGCTGGGTTTTCATCTGGGGTTTCATCCCGCTTCCCGCTTCCGTCCTGATAGTTTTCCTTCTGATAGAGGAGACGTTTTTCGGTTTCCTCGGCCTCCAGCCGGGCATAGCCAACTTCGGTCACGTGGGAGGGATCATAACCGGCCTCCTGATCATGTTCGTCTGGAGGTTCGACAAGATCAGAAGGGAGAAGAGAGCCGGGATGAGGGATTACCAGTTCATATGGGAGTAAACTGCCGTTTTAAAATTAACTTTCAAAAATCATTATGGAATACGACAGCATGGAGACTGTTTATTTTGACATGCCGAGGGAAAAATATAACCTCGTTTACAAACAATATTCTGAAAATGTCATACCTGCCCTGGAAGCATCTTTCGTTTCGAACTTTTTGCTTATTATGAATGCGGCCCGGATGGGGATTCACCTTCCGAAAGAGGTGATAAAATCCAATATCAATACAGGGCACAGGCTGGGGGAACTGTATCTGGTTTTCGCGTTCAAGAACCACGAACCCGAACTCTTCGACATTGCCCAGGAAATGATAAGCCAGGAAAGGGGGATGTTCGATCCGGTTTACCTGCCCTCCAATTCACAAAGATCCATCTCGTTTGAAAACGGGGAGAGATTCACGGAAGATCATCATTTCGGCGTAGTTTGCAACATCGAGGATGTTGATTATCGGAACATCGAAAGAGCGAGGAAAAGGCTGCAGGCAGAGCAATAGCTAAACAAAATGAAAAATAAAGAAATAAAAATCTTAACGGATCAAAAGCTTTGCATGTTCCGGATCGTACTTCCACGTCTTCGGAAGCACTCCTCTCTTTATGTAGTACTTGGCGAGCCTTCGGATCTTGGACTGCGTCTCCTCGAGACCACGATAGGATGTATAATCCCGCTTGTTGCTGTCCATGTGCTCCATAAGGTTCACCGCCTTCTTGATCAGGTTGAACATGTCCTCCGGAAGCTTTGGATAGACATCCTTCTCCTTCATTATCTGGCCCACCGTCTTCTTGGTCACCAGCTTCACCGAAGGGATGCCGTACTGGTCACGGAGTATGGTCCCGATTTTGGCTGAAGTGATCCCCTTGTTCGCGAACTTGTAAACAAGATCTTCGATCTCTTTCGGCTTGTACTCGACCCACTTCGCCGTCTTCCTGATCGGCTTCTTTGATCCGGACTTTCCCTTTTTCCTTGAATGCATTCTTGCCATAATTTTACCTCATTGAACGAATCTGTAACTTTTACGGATTACGAAACAGCATGCGCTTGTTCAGAAGTTAAGCGCAAACCGGATCGCTCTCGGATTGAATATAATGGGAAGAAGCATTTATAAATGTTAATTCCCTCTATTTTCCCTGTTTTTAATATATCAAATTCAAAATAGTTTCATGAGCTGGGAAAAATGGTTTCCGGTATTTCTGAAAGAGCAGGAGGAATATCAGAAAATTGCCCCGAAGGTTTCACCGTCGCACAGGACAGATCACATACTGAGGGTCTGGAAGGTGGCGAAGGAGATGTGCGAGAGGCTCGGGGGAGACATGGAAATAATGGCTGCCGCAGTGGCGCTGCATGATCTAGGGAGGCATCACGGTCTTGTAGTTCATGGCCCGAAATCAGCCGAACTCGCAAAGCCCATACTGGAATCCCGCGGATTCCCGAAAGATAAGATTCCCAATGTTCTGGAAGCAATATCGCAGCATGATTATGACTTCCCCAAGGAAAAGAGAAAACTCCTCGAGTCGAAAATATTAAACGATGCTGACAGGGCTGATGTTTTCGGCGTTATAGGGGTCTACAGGCATGTACTGTTTATCAACGCAGGAAGGATGAAGATCGAGGAGGTCATCCCGTTCTGCAAGATGAGATGGAACAGCATAATGCTCCAGGAGAGCAGGGACCTACTGAAGGATGATTACGACTACATTGTTGACTTTTTCAAAACGCTCCGGAAAGAACTCGAAAGTTAATTACATTCTCTAACTGAAGATCTTCGGCAAAAGGGATTTGTCCGGTTTTATCTTTATCTCCTTTCTCGATACTCCGGTATTTGGCGTCTTCAGCCCGTGGCCGGTGATCACGCAGACCACCCTGCTGTACTTCTCGATCTGGTCCTTCGATTTCAGGAGGCCGGCGAGAGATACCGCCCCGGCAGGCTCCGCGAACAGACCTTCCTCTTCAGCGAGCATCTCCCTGCACCTCAGTATCTTATTGTCCGTAACGGATTCCGAGAATCCGTTGGACTCGTTTATCGCCTGCAGGGCGCGGTCGCCGTCCATGGGGTCGCCGCATTCGATGGCTTTTGCGATGGTATTCGCGCGTTTCTGCGGCTTTATGAACTCCCTGTCCCTGAAAGCCACGGTGACAGGGTTGCACCTGTCCGCCTGTATCCCGGCCATCTTGGGCTTCTTGTAGGTCATCCCCATGAGATAGAATTCCTTGAAGGCCTTCCACATGGCGGAGATGAGGGTGCCGTTTCCTATCGGCGTGAAAACGTAGGTGTCGTTCAGCTCGAAATCCAGTTGATCAATTATCTCGTAACCCACCGACTTCGTCCCCTCCCTCCTGTAAAGATAATCCCCCAGCAGATGGGCCTCGTGCATGTTGTACGCTTCCTCGACCAGCCTGAACGTCTTGGTGTAGTCGCCGCTTACCTTGTAAAGCTTCGCGCCGTATGCCATTATCTGTTCCAGCTTGGTGTGCAGTGCGTCGTGCGGGGTGAATATGTAGCACGGGATGTTCGCTATCCCGGAATAGGCGGCGACTGAAGCTCCCATGTTCCCGGTGGACGCGCAGACCACGCGCTTCGCCCCGAACTCGACGGCCTTGGAAACCTCCACCGAGGAGCCGCGGTCCTTGAACGAGCCGGTCGGGTTGACAGCCTCGTACTTGAAATACAGCTCGAAGTTCAGCTTCTGCTTCTTCTCGATGTTTTTCGACCTGATTAAAGGGGTTCCCCCTTCGGAAATCGAAAGTATGTTCTTTACCGGGTACATCTCCTTGTACCTGGCGTGATTGAAGGGACGGGAGCGGAAGATGTCCTTGCTCACCAGCTTCCTCAGCTGGGAATAATCGAATAAGACTTCGAGAGAACCCTTGCACTTTTCACAGCGGAAGATTATCTTGTTTAACGGATACTTCCTTCCGCAGTTGGAGCAGATTATGTTTTTTTCCAGCATAGGACCTGTTTTATATTGGGCCTGTGCCAATAATAATTTATGGCGATGGACTTCCTGTCGATACTCGGAATGCTTCCCCAGATACTTGCGATCATGCAGATAATCGTTTACGTCTTCCTCGCGTGGTTTTTCGGATCGCTCGCCATAAAGGGAATGAAGAAGCATTTCGGGTTCGCGATCAAGGTGGTCCTCGCTTTCGGCATCGGTTTCTTATGCCTGCTCGGAGGGACGGTCCTTCCGAGGCTCTTCGGATTGTTCCAGGACGGATTCTTCAGGATGATACAGCTGGACATCCTGGTGGGCGGGATCATAATGTCCGTGGTCTTCGCGATCGCCCTTTACCTGATGACCAGGAAGAGCAAGGGTCTGAACCCGGTCGCGGAGAACAAGAAGCTCAAGGAACGTGTGGAAATACTCGAGGGGATGCTCTTCAAGCACAGGGTGAGGCCGATCGAAAGGTCGCTTGCAATGGGAAACGCGGAGAAGGAGCTGAAGGGATACAAGGCCAAGAAGGCGATAATGGAAAAGACGGACTGGATGGTTTACCTGGAGAACGGCAACAGGCAGGCCATCGCCACCATAGGAGGGTATCACGGCGAGCTGAAGGAAACCCATTATAACATGTCGGTGATCGACCACCTGATTTCGGAGCCGGAAAGGATCATAGGGATAGCGATAATTGTGGCATTCGTTGTTTTCTCCCTTCTTAACTTCCAGGGCTTACCCACAATGGCTGACAGCTTCACGGACCTCGTTTCTTCCATTACGGGCCTCCCCGCTGACCAGCTGGACATGTTCATGGGCGGATCAAGGAGCATATCCGGGGACTGCATCTCGGCGAGCATGATATTCACCAGATACGGGATGAACATAGGTAACCTCCCGGCCTACGAAAACGATAATGTCCAGTCCATGCTCGAGCAGGAGACAGGGGACATGGTGCTGATGATGTATCAGGCAGAGTACGAAGGGAGGGATTACATAGTCGGGATCACCCTCCCCGAAGACACCGATCTCCTTTCGGTCACCCAGGAAGACATAATAGCTAACGCCAACTTCTGCGTGGCCACGGAGACAAAGATATGCGACTGCCTCAAGACCACGAGCGCATAATTAACAAATTATTTATTAGTAAAATGAATCAATTATAATACATGAGGTGTGTTATCGGATCATTTTTGGTATCGTTTGCTATAGTTTTCCTTCTGTCCTTTTCATTCGTTTCTGCTCAGGTTACTCATTCAGCAGATGAAATAACAGGAGGAACCTTCCAACCAGGTATTTATGATTTTACAGGAAGTAATGTAATAATTGATAATATGGGA
>JAFGDH010000042.1 GCA_016932215.1 Candidatus Aenigmatarchaeota archaeon
ACCCCGTCCACACCAATAGTTGAGACTTTCGCCAAGTTCGTGGCTGACGGTAAGGTGGATACGGAGATGGTGAGGGTGGAAAGCGAGCATTCGTCAATGTCCGCCTGCGTGGGTGCGTCCGCCGCGGGTGTCAGGGTAATGACCGCGACATCTTCGGCCGGCCTGGCTCTCATGTGGGAGATACTCGGGGTGGCCTCCGGGATGAGACTTCCGATAATAATGTCTCTCGCCAACCGCGCGCTTTCAGGACCGATCAACATCCACTGCGACCATTCGGACGCGATGGGAGCGAGAGATCTTTCATGGATACAGATATTCTCGGAGGATGCACAGGAAGCATACGAAAATACGCTTTTAGCGGTAAGGCTAGCCGAGCACCCGGACGTCCTTCTCCCCGCAATGGTATGCCAGGACGGTTTCATAACATCTCACGGCGTGCAGAACGTGACCATACAGGACGACATCACAGCGAGGAAATTCCTGGGCGAAAGGAAACCGTGGAAAACGCTTCTGAATATCAATGATCCTGTCACCTTCGGACCGCTCGAACTGACGGATTATTATTTCGAGACCAAAAGGCAGCAGGAAGAGGCCATGACACACGCGAAAAGGGTTTTCCTCGAGGTCGGGGAGGAGCTTTCCCAGATCACGGGGAACAAGTACGGATACTTCGAGGAGTACCAGACAAAAGACGCGGACGCCGTCATCGTTGCTATGAACTCGACGGCAGGAACGGCCAAATCCGTGATCGACAGGATGAGGAAGGAAGGGAAGAAAGTCGGACTCCTGAAAATACGATTGTTCAGGCCTTTCGCGTACGATGAGGTCGGGAAGGCATTGTCCAAAGCGAAGACCGTTGGTGTTCTCGACAGGTCCGCTTCATTCGGGGCGCATCACCCGCTTTTCTCGGAAATAAGGAATTCGCTTTATGATATTCATTCCAAACCCGGGCTGCAGAGTTATCTCTACGGCCTCGGGGGAAGGGACATCTACGAGAAGGACATCGAAAAGGTGTTCCTGGAACTACTGGAAGGGAAGACGGGGCCAACCAAATACATAGGCCTCAGAGGGTGAAAACATGATGCTTAAGGATTTCGCGAAAAAACCGAAAAGGTTCGTTGCAGGGGGAAGAAGCTGCGCCGGGTGCGCGGCACCGATAATATTCAGGACAGTTCTCGCCGCAACCGATCATCCGGTCGTCGCAGGAAACGCGACCGGCTGCATGGAAGTCACTTCTTCAATATATCCGTTCACCTCGTGGAACATACCGTGGATACACAACGCCTTCGAGAACGTTTCCTCGACAATATCTGGGGCGGAAAGCGCCTACAGGGCACTCAAAAAAAGGGGTAAGATCAAGGAAACGATAAAGTTCGTTGCCTTCGGCGGTGACGGCGGGACTTACGACATCGGTCTCCAGTCATTATCAGGAGCGCTGGAAAGGGGCCACGATTTCCTTTACGTGTGCTACGACAACGGTGCATACATGAACACGGGTAACCAGCGCTCGTCAGCGACTCCGTTCGGCGCGTCTACGACGACGGAACCCGCTGGAAAGGTCCTCCAGGGGAAAAGCCTGTTCAGGAAGAACCTCACCGAGATAGTTGCTGCGCATAACATCCCGTACGTGGCGCAGGCATCCGTTTCAAACATAATGGACCTGTACAGCAAGGCGAAAAGGGCATTTGAGATCGAGGGTCCCAAATTCATGGTAGTTTTCTCGCCTTGCACGACTCTGTGGAAGTTCCCGCCGGACCAGACCATCCAAATCGCGAAGCTTGCAGTCGAAAGCCGTTTCTGGCCTTTGTACGAGATAGAGAACGGGAAATACAAAATAAATTACAAGCCTTCCAAGGAAGTCCCGGTCGAGGATTTCCTCAAGACCCAGAAAAGGTTTGCCCACCTTTTCAGTCCGGAAAACAGTCATCTGATAGAAAAGATACAGAAGCACACAGACGATGAATGGGAAAAGCTTCTGAAAAGGGAAGGGTAATTGATTATGAACATTCAGGAATCAGTCAAAATGGCTCTGGAGAATGAACTGAAAGGGAAGGAGATGTACGATAAATTCGCAGACAGGGCGAAGAACAATGTCACGAAAAGAACCTTCGAGTTTCTCGCCGCGGAAGAGGTAAAGCACATCGAAGCCATCAGGAACTTCGACCAGTCCGTACAAGCGAAACCTGAAGGCCCGACGAGTTTCGATGAGATCCGTTCGATATTCGAACAATCGATAGAACATTTCGACAGGCAGGCCAAGCCGGAAAGCGACGATATCGAGGCGCACAGGCTGGGAATGGACCTGGAACAGAAAAGCCATGATCTGTACAAGAGACTATCAGAGGAAGCAGCAGATGAGAATGTGAAAAGATTCTTCGTTTTCCTCATGGATCAGGAGAATGCCCATTTCATTCTTATTCAAAAGGCTTATGATTTCATCAGCGACCCGGAAGGTTTCTACGCCGAAACCGAAGGAAGGGTCATGGAGGGATAATGATGGAAAGACGCGGGTTTCGCCTGCGTCGCACTAAACGGGAGGTATTATCATGACAATAAAGATATCGCATGACAGGAACGCATGCATCGGATGCGGAGCCTGCGCGGCCGTATGTGCTGACAACTGGAAGATGTCGGATGACGGAAAGAGCGATCCCATAAAGAGCAAGGTCAACGATATAGGATGCAACCAGGAAGCCGCAGATTCGTGTCCGGTTCAATGCATAAAAATCGAGAAATCAGAATAGTTGTATGAAAAAAATACTCATAACGGAACCATATCCTGATTTTGTTATTTCCGGCCTTCGAAAAACGGGGAAGGTCATCCATGTTCTCAACCCTTCAGCCAAAGCCATGGAAAGGGAGATAAAGGACGCGGACATCCTGGTCGTGAGATCAAAAACGAAGATAGACAAAAGGCTTCTGGACAAGGCCGGAAAACTCAGGCTGGTGATAACCGCGACGCATGGCTTCGAGCACGTCGACGTCGAAGAGCTGAAAAGAAGGAAGATCCGCTTTTTCACGACACCGGCAGCTACCATAGGCATGACGGAATTCGTTTTCGGGATGATTATCTCCCTTCTCAGGAGGATACCGGAAGCCGACCGCTCCATCCGAAAGGGGAAATGGGAAAGGCATGGTATTGAAGGGAAAGAGCTTTTCGGGAAGACGCTCGGCGTCGTCGGTCTTGGACCTATCGGGAAGGACGTTGCGAGGATAGGGAGGATGCTGGGGATGAAAATAATCGCGTGCGACCCGAACAACATGATCACCGAAAGCGAGCTGGCAAGGATGGGAATCCGCCTTCGTACGCTTTCTTACGTTATTAAAAACGCAGATATACTGACCATCCACGCGCACCTGAACGAGAAAACATATCACATGATCGGGAGCCGGCAGATAAGTTCAATGAAGAGGGGATCCTACATTATCCATACCGCGAGAGGGGGGCTGGTGGACGAGAATGCCCTGCTTAAAGCCATGAAATCAGGTCAAATCGCAGGAGCCGCCCTGGACGTTTTCGAAAAGGAGCCGTTAGTGAATGATTCCCTGAAAGGTTTAAGAAACGTTGTTCTTACACCGCACATGGGCATAAATACCAAAGAAAGCGGCGAAAGGATTGGAAAAATGATCCTGGACACCGTTAAAAAATACGGATGATTCACTTCTTCTTGACGGGTCTCCTCGGCCTTATCTTCTTCAGCCTGTCCTTCGACGTGACCGCTAAGCAAAGTACACCGATGAAACCGACGAATGCGGACAACCCGCTTTCCGCGTAGTTCCCGATCAGAAGGATCACGGATACCGCAATGAAAGCCAGACCGACAAGCAACCCCAGTTTTCCTCTACTGTTCATGTTACACCTGTTAATATTTAAGAACGGGAAAATATAAGCATGGCCAGAAAACGAAAGACGGAATTCTGGAAGAACGTAAGGACGCTGGTAAATTCATCAGACATCATTCTGGAGATACTCGACGCGACAAACATAAGGGAAACCAGGAACGAGGAAATGAAAAAAAAGGTCATGCTGAAGGGAAAGGCGTTGATATTCGTCATAAACAAGTCCGATCTGGCCGACAAATCGAAGCTTAAGGATGAGACGAAAGACCTGCATCCCAAGGTTTTCGTGTCCATGAAGGACCGTGAGGGGATCGGAAAGCTTTGGGGGATGATAATGATGCAGGCAAAGAGGAAAAACAAGGAAGAGCCTGTTGTCGGTATGTTCGGTTATCCAAACGTCGGCAAGAGCTCCATCCTGAATTCCCTCAAGGGAAGGAAATCAGCCAAGACGTCCGCGGAGGCCGGCTATACCAAGAACCTGGAATACGTCAGATGCGGGAACATTATGCTTATCGATTCGCCTGGCGTGATCCCTTACGGGGAGATGGATACGGCAAAACACATCAGCATCGGAGCCAAAAACCCCGACAAGATCAGGAACCCGATCCAGATAGCGGAGAAGATCATAAAGGAAGGCGGGGGCAAGATAGAAAAGCATTTCGGCGTCGAAGCGAAAGAAGACCCGTTCGACACTATCGACGCGATCGCCATGAAGAAAGGACTTTTGAAGAAGGGTGGTTTGCCAGATACCAGGGGAGCCGCAGTGTTCATTCTCATGCAAATACACAGAAAGAAGATAAAATAACCACTTTTCTACCTTATATTACCGCTCAGCTAATTATTAAGGTAAGATTATGACAAAGCCAAACAGCAAGTTTAACATGCAAAACGTGTGCAAGGTATGCGGGGCGAACGACCCCACAAAGGTCGTCCAGCAGTACCCTTCTCAGTCTTGGGTATATTATTGCGAAAAATGCTACGAAAAGGAGCAAAGAAAAAGCAAGTCCTAGAGAAAACAGAGAACCCAGTTTTTTCTTGCCTGCCGGTTTTTTTAGATGGCGGCATGAATATCGGCTTCATGGATAACGAAATCTTTAAAACATTTTTTTTAAATCTATTAACATGCAATTCAAAATAAAGATTACCGGCCCCTGCAGATACGAGTACAACGATGAGAAAAGCGGAATCGACACGAAAATAATTACAGACGCAGTCGGAAAATATTTACGCGAAGCTGTAAAGGCCGGTAATGATCCTATGAGCGTCTACAAAAAAATCACTGTTTCTGTAGAAGCCGTTGAATAGAGTTTTCAGGATCACAAGTTCAAAAACTTTATATTCCGGTTATGACAAAATATGTTTCTAATATAATATCGTGACAAATTATAATGGAGAATTAGCATGAAAGCGATCGATGTCAGGAATCTCAGGAAGGAGTTCAGCGGCGGGATAAAGGCAGTTGACGGTATAAACCTCCAGGTGTACGAAGGGGAGATATTCGGGCTTCTGGGGCCCAACGGGGCGGGGAAGACCACGACCATAAGAATGCTCGCCACCATGACGCGTCCCACATCCGGACAGGCGATGGTATGCGGCACGGACGTGACAAAGGATCCGGACAAGGTGCGTAGATGCATAGGGATAGTGTTCCAGGACCCCGCTCTCGACGACCAGCTTACGGGCAGGGAGAACCTCGACTTCCACGCAAGGATGTACGGAATGAAGAGGGAGGAAAGGGGGGAAAGGATAAAAGAGGTTCTGGAACTGGTTGAACTCTCGGAGAGGGCAAACGATCTGGCCGAGAAATACTCCGGCGGGATGAAAAGGAGGCTCGAGATAGCGAGAGGGCTGATGCACAGGCCGAGGGTCCTTTTCCTCGACGAACCCACGCTCGGTCTGGACGCCCAGACGAGAAGGGTTATATGGGAACACATAAGGAAGCTTAACGAGAAATACAGGATCACAATCATTCTTACAACGCATTACATGGAGGAGGCGGACTTCCTCTGCGGGAGAGTCGCGATCGTCGACCACGGGAAAATCCTCGCCCTCGACAAGCCCTCCAAACTGAAGGAATCCATGGGCGGGGACGTGATCACGCTGAAGGTGAAAAACAGCGGGAAGATGGCTGATCTGGCAAAGTCGATGGAGGGAGCGAAGAGGGTGAAGGTTCACGACAGCTCGGTCTCGGTTTCGATGGCCAACGCCGGCACAAGGATACCGGAACTCCTGAAGGCAGCAGAGAAAGCGGGAATTGACGTCGAGTCGGTCGACCTCCACAAGCCGACGCTCGAGGACGTTTTCATACATTATACCGGAAAGACCATAAGGGAGCAGGAAACAAGCGCAGGCGACCGCTTCAGGCAGCGTGCGCGCGCCATGGGAAGAAGGTGAAGAGAATGAAAATAAGCGCGATATACATAATCTGGCTGAGGGAGATGAAGAAGTACGTCAGGAACAGGAGCAGGCTGATCGGAAACATGGCAATGCCTTTCTTCTTCCTCGCTTTTCTCGGGATGGGTTTCAATTCACTCGGCATAACCGGACTCCCTGAAGGGATATCCTACATAGATTTCCTCGCCCCGGGAATAGTTGCGATGGGTCTCCTTTTCTCCTCCATGTTCGCGGGGGTTTCCATACTCTGGGACAGGCAGTTCGGTTTTCTGAAGGAGATAATGGTCGCCCCGGTAGACAGGACTTCCATAGTCATAGGAAGGATATTCGCGGGAATGACAAGCGGCGTCATACAAGCGATATTCATACTGTGCATAAGCCTGCTGATGGGAGTAAGGATTGTCAACCCTCTCGGCCTCGTTGCATCGCTGGCCTTCATAATGCTCATAGCAATGTCTTTCGTAGGCTTGGGTATATCCATCGCCTCGAAGATAGAGGACATGCACGGGTTCCAGCTCATAATGAACTTCCTGATCATGCCAACGTTCCTGCTTTCCGGCGCGCTCTTCCCCCTGGACAGGCTGCCCGCATGGCTGGCTGCGATCTCTTATCTGGACCCGCTGACGTACGGTGTCGATGGTCTCCGCTCTCTCATAATAGGAACGTCCCACTTCCCGGTCATCGTGGATCTCGCCGTTCTCGGAGGTTTCTGCCTGGCCATGATACTGATGGCGAGGCATCTCTTCAACAAGACGGAAGTATGAAAGGAATATAACAGTAGATGATTTATGATAAAACGAAAGAACGAGCTTTATTCCTTCTTCTTCATGTGAAAATTCTTCAGAAGATATATTTGCCACGACATCAGGGAACTCAGGTTCCCGGTCACAGCTATGTCGGTCATCTGGTTCCTGGAAAGTATCAGGTGAGCAGGTATCCCCAGCTTCTCGGCGATTGCCTTCCTGTCCTCCTCCAGCCTGTCGATATTCCTTTTCTGCCTTTCGTTCATCCTTTTTTTAGCCTTCGGGGGAATCCTTATGGACGTTTTCCGCGCCAGATCGACCGCCCTCATGAACATCCCGGCGTTCCTCCTCACAAACGGATGGACCCCCCTCAGCATGCGCCATCCCTTATCCGAAGACGGGGGATTCTCGGACAAATTTTTCAGCATTGTGTTGCTTATGACGTAATGGACCGGCCGGTCGATTCTCTTTGCAACATTCTCCCTAAGTTTGTAGAGCTCCTTGAATACGGAAAGCTCCTCCGGACTCAGCTTATTTACCCCCTTCACCTCCTGATAGGTGGGATTCCTTAAAATGAGGTCGGCGTGTTCCAGGCTCCTGAACGCCTGTTCCGCCCAGTGCAGCCTTCCCATCCTTTCGAGTTCAGCCTTCAGCAGGTCCCTCAGCTCAAGAAGATGGTCAACGTCCCCCGCGGCATATTCAAGCATTTCCCTCGTCAGCGGCCTTTTCGTCCAGTCGGCCTTCTGGTATTTCTTCTGCTTCTCCGCCCCGAAATATTCCATGAGCAACGGACCCAGACCTATCTCCTTCCTGCCCGTCAGTATGGCCGCGAACTGTGTATCGAAAATGTTCCTGGGCGAACACATGTACTGGTAGCGGAGTATCCTGATATCGAAATCCGGGTCATGGAAGACCTTCTGTCTGGACGGGTCCTCCAGCAGCCTGATCACAGGACCGACGTCCTTCAGCCTGATCGCATCCACTATCCAGTTTTTCCTCCCGTCCGACAACTGGATCAGAGATACGTAAGTCCCGTAGTGGTGCATGTTGTTTTCGCTCTCGGTATCAACAGCGAACTCCTTCGAATGTTCCCATTCCTTCCTTGCCTCGTCGAGTTTTCCGGGCGTGTCCACGAGAACCAAGGCCTTCCGCGAGCCTCCGTGCATGATCATCACTTAATTATTCGGGTTCCGTAATTAAATGGATTATTGTATTGCAAAGGGTGGAGAATTCCGGGAGAATGGCGCTATCGCTGTTCACTGAAAATAAAAAGAAAAAGGGATGGGGTTTTAGCCGCATCCTGCTGCTGTGTCTGTTCCGCCGCCTGATCCTACCGGACCGAAACCCGGAGCCTCTGCGGCGGTGCTGAGCTGTGTATCGCATTCTGCCGGCGGCGTGTTGAAGGCAGCACAGATTGCATCCTTGATTGCCTCTGCTGATCTGGTCACTTGCACTGTCTGTCCGTTAAGGACGAACGATGGTGATCCCCTTACTCCGTACTGGCTTGCCAAAGCGGCATCTACCGGATATGGCGGGTACTGCTGATCACTGTTCCTGAAAGCGTTCGTTACGTCGAAATCGTCCTCGAGCGACTGCAGACATGCGCTGAAAGCATCTTCATCCATGCCCACTTCCATGCGGCATGACTGGCTGTCCTGCTTCTCCAGGAAACATCGCAGATACTTCGCAAGCACGTCTGAACCCTGTTCCTGAGCGCAGTAAATGTTGTTGTTCTCTACCATTTCCTTCTCTCCATGCATCAGATAGTGCACGAAGTTAAGATTGATATCCGCCTTTTCCCCGAGCAGCTCTATCACGGGAACGTATGCCTTCATGAACTGCGTCCCGTAAGGGCAGTATGACATCACGAAAGCGTTTGCGACCGGTCTGTCCGATTTCGGAGATTCCGGTGGTGCTGGTTCCGCTGTGTCGGGCTGTTCCGGAACCTCATCGCAGATTTCCTCCTTGCCGGTCAGCTGGCATATCTGGTTCATCAGGGTAGCTTCGGTGTCGAAAGCCGCGGTTGTCACGAACTTTCCTTCATAGAGAAGGACGTAACCCGGGGTTTCCATCTCCCTGTCAAAACCCGTTATCTTGAAGGGTATGTTCAGGGTTGAAGCAACCTGCTCCGCGACTACCTGCAAAGCATCGCAGTCTGCGCATCCCTGAGGATTGATGAACACTAGCTGGTCTGAACTTCCTTCGACTGGCGCGGAAATTATCTGGCCGGTCGGAGAAATGCCATAATTCACCATGAAACCCATGGCGAAGAAGATAATCGCTATGCCCACGTATGTTATGTGGGATTTGCTCACGCTGATGTTTCTTGATCTCTCCTTTGCTGCTGCTTTTGCTTCTGTTTTCTGTTCTTTGTTATTTTCTGGCATCTTTTCTACCTCCTTTATTGAATCATGAGATTCTTTTCTTTCGAAAGAAACCTCTGTATTGCCTGGTTCCTTTGCTGGAACATTATTTTTTGAGAAATTACGTATTTTCTTGGACATATAACCTCTATTGCGACCTTATATTTATAAATATTTCTGTATCCCACCGAAAAGTGATTAATATGTTCGTTTTACATTATGTTTGGCTATAAAATATAAAGAAAACAATCAATCAGTTAAAATGATAGAACGAAGCGGGTTTTCTGATTTCACGATGGAGCTGGAGGATTTCGAGATCAGGAAATCAAACATGCTCATAGACAGGCTCCACAGCGTGACTTTCGGCGGCAGCGTCCACTGCATCCCGGCAGTGATGGACGGTGTGGTCTATTTTTCATCATGCGATTATTACGTTTACGCAGTTGATGCCAAGAACGGAAAAAGGATATGGGATTTCAAAACGAACGGGATGATGCCTGGATATTCTCCCGAACTGCATGAAAACGTCCTTTACATAGGAACCACCGGAAAAACGCTGTATGCAATCGACATAACGACAAGAAAGAGCTTATGGGAATTCAACGCAGGGAATGCAGTAACGACGAAGCCTCTTTTTTACAAGGGCAGGATATACGCCGGTTCGGAGGACGGGAATTTGTATTGCGTTGATACTGACGGGAAGGAGATATGGAGGTTTACAACCGGGAAAGGCTTATTCTACTCGGTTTCCGAACATAACGGAAAGCTGTATTTCGGTTCAGGGGACGGGTATTTCTACTGTCTTTCGCTGGACGGGAAGGAGATCTGGAGGTTCAAGACAGGGGACGAAATATACTGCGAGGCTCCCGCAAATTTCCACAAAGGGATAGTTTATTTCGCCTCGGTTGACAATTACCTCTATGCAGTCGATGCTGAGACGGGAAAGGAGAAATGGAAAATCCCGACTGGAAAATACGGGAACTGCTTTTCCCCGGTTATCCATAATGATGTAATATACCACGGATCACGGGATGGCGTATTGTATGCGTTCGACCTTGACGGGAAGGAGAAATGGAGGTTCAACGCCGGAAGCCTTGTCGGGGTTTCAGTCACGATAAACAAAGACAGGATTTATTTCGGATGCGAAGAGGGGATAGTGTTCTGCCTCTCGCCGGAAGGGAAAGAAATATGGAGGACCAAGGTTTCCGGTCCTGTATGGTGCCCGCCGGTAATATCCGAAGGAAAGGCATATTTCGGTTCGTGGGACTGCCACCTTTATTGCGTAAACGCGGAAACGGGCAAGGAGATATGGTCATTCCCCACCAGCACGCAGGTCGTTTCGAATGTTGACCCGCCATACAAGGCATGGGAGGTGGAGATCAAGAAGGAAAGAAACGACACCGGTAACCGGGAAAACGCAATAAACATAGAAAAAACAGGAAAGGACGAATACTCCATGGAAAGCGAGTACTCGGTGAAGAGTGAGTACGTAATGGAAAGCGAGTACGGGTAAATTGTTTTATATTTAAACCGTAAGAAATGATATTATGCCCCTGAAAATGCCAAAGGAAACAGAGAAGAGTCTGCGGAACAAGCAGTACGGCGTCTTCAACCATTCAGCTGTCCAGATATGCACATGGACCAAGAAAAGCCTGAGGGACGAGAACTTCTGTTACAAGCAGCAATTCTACGGCGTGGACTGCCACCGATGCATGGAATTTACTCCATCTTCTGTGTTTTGTGAACAGAATTGCATATTCTGCTGGAGACCAATGGAACTGATGCGATCGAAACCGATGAATTCGAAAGAAGTGGACGAACCAAAGGAAATATATGAAAACCTTCTGAAGGCCAGATACAAGCTGATCAACGGCTTCCCGGGAAACAAGAAAGTGAACATCCGGAAATACAGGGAATCGCTCATACCTTCGCATTTCGCCATCTCTTTGTCTGGAGAGCCAACGATGTACCCGAAGCTTCCGGAACTGATAAGGTTCCTGAAATCCCTGAACCAGACGAAATCCGTCTTTCTGGTAACAAACGCGCAGGAGCCGGGGATGCTGGAAAGGCTGATCAAAGAGGATGCCCTTCCAACGCAGATATATGTTTCAGTGAACGCTCCGAACGAGGAACTTTTCAAAAAGATAAGCTGTCCCACCAGGAAAACGGGATGGAAAACATTCCTTCGTTCGCTTGGAATCGTATCAAATATGAAGACCAGAAGGATAATGCGGATGACCATGATCAAGGGAATGAACATGGATTCCAAGTATATTGGAGAATACGGAAAGCTGATCAGGAAGATGAACCCACATTTCATAGAAGTGAAAGCATACATGTTCATAGGTTATTCCAGAAAGCGGCTGAAAATTGAGAACATGCCCTTCCACAAGGACGTGAAAGAGCTTGCCGAAAAACTATCAAAAGAGACCGGTTTCGGGATCATTGACGAGAAAGAGGACTCCAGGATAGTGCTTTTGCAGAACCCGAAAGATAAGATAGACCAGCTAATTCTTAACCCTTAGTCAGCGAAACCCTTAAATAGTTCCTCTGACATACTTGTCAGAATACGCGACCGTTTTGGGAGCGTTCAGGTACGATAATATGAGAAAACACGTATATTCGAGAGAAATGGGAGAAGGGACAGAGTTAGGTGAATTCCTGTCATGGGACCCGGCGAAGATGAAGGAATACTTCGGTGATGAAGAATTTAACATATACATCACTCAGAACGGGTCTCCGTCAGATATTGTTGTCGGTGGAGATCATCTTGCATTCGCTAATTTCAGGCGGGAGCCAATGTATTTTTTCAGCAGATTTATTTCAGGGAAAATAGTAGGAGACGATGGGTTGAAATATTTGCGGGATCACGGGATCGACACCTCCAGGGGAGGATCGATAAACTTCGATTATGCAACATCAAAAGCAGGACTGAACGGAGAACTTCCAACAGAAGAAAGGAAAAATTTACTGGTAGAGCTGAACAACGGGGGAATACAGATAGCCAGAAGAATGCGAATTCCGTTCATGACCAGCATACCCAAGCATCTTCTGGGAGAACTTGACGGTAACATAACCCTTTATAACGAAAATAACTCATTCTGGATCGACCTCATATCGGAAAGTCCTTCGCTGGTTTCTTACGCCATAATAGAATGATCCGCTGATTCTATTGTTTTATAAATAAACCGCTTACATAATGGATTATGGTTCCGAAATTCCGGGCAAGGTATCTGGGAATTATAATAATCATACTCGGAATACTTGTGATATTATTCGTCAATTCGTTCTCCGGTCTGGTCGGTTCCAGCGGAATGTCGGACTGCTCTTGCGGAATGACCCCGGAGGAGACGTGCGAAGCCGTCACGTATTTCGCCCAGTTCATGGCAGGATACGCGATAGCGGGAATTCTGATGGCGATGGGTGTATTGGTTCTGGTATTCCTGAAGACTTCCCCGGCTCCGGACCACAAGATGAAATGGAACAATATCATTAAGAAAATGGCAGGGGAAGAAAGAAAGGTATACGAAACGCTGACCGAAGCGGACGGCGTGATGTTCCAGAGCGAGCTTGTTGAAAAGACCGGGATGAACAAGGTAAAGGTATCCAGGATTCTCGACAAGATGGAAGCGAGAGGCCTTCTCGAGAGAAAGAGAAGGGGAATGTCGAACGCAGTAGTCCTGAAGTGAAACCGGTCATGTTCAGTGAAAATTGCCGGTATTTACCCAATTCTTCCATTTATATCAAATGAATGCTAAATATATACATAAGATATTTTTCTGGACGGAAAAAATCTGAATCAGAAATGATTATATCTTTGGAAGTGTTGATGATGAAATGTATTAAGTGTTCTGACGTAATGAGGAATTCCTGCTCGTTCATCCTGCGCGGGGAGACAGCCGAAGAGGTAGTCGATAACATAGTAAAGCACGGAAAGATAGCCCACCGGGAAGAGATGAAACGAATGAACCATGAGAAAATGAGGCAACTCGACATCAAAGTCCAGAACATAATGAATTGATGCAGGATGACCTAAAGGTTTTGCATATTTGTTGGATGGGAAGCATCCTCTTCTTCTTTATTTTCAATACAGAATGAAACTAGTTTCATACACAATCGTATAGGTTGTTTCATTCCAGTTTAATTCACCGGTAAAGAAAGAAACAATGAGGTGAAATAATGGGAAGCGAAAAATTCGGGTTGTCGGTATTGCTAGTAGGGTTTGCCATCCTATTGGTAACAGTGGCTTTCATAGGAGGAGCATCAGCACAGGAACAGTCAACAAACCAGGCACAGGAAAAAACGGAACCTGTAGTAAGGACTTTCAGCCAGTGCGTCGGTGAACAGAGTTGCAGGTCTTCCTGCGGATGCGGAGGAAATCCAGACGCGTGCGGTTGTGGCGGGTAATCCGCCCTTCGCATTTTTTTCGGAAAATGGTGCAAAGATTCGTAAAGTATAAAAACTATTAACAAATAGAATTGTTATATTCAGGTAATTAAAATGATATGTTTGATCGCGCTCATCGTTTTCGCCGTGCTGGGAATTTTCTCGGCAAAATACAGGACAATCGCTTTCGAAGCGTTTGACTGCGTTTTCAGGAGGGTCACCCTGAGAAAATGCACGAGCGGCCTTGACAAACGCCTTAAGTCGCAGATAACCGGAAAACTGATGAAGAGGCACCATGGTCTGGGAAAAGCGATATACAAGAACTTCGAGATAATATCGTGGATTTTCACGATTGCTCTCATACTGAGCTTAGGATATTCTGCATACAGCGTATACAATCTTTTTGCTTTCGGCAACTGCAACGGCCCGATACCTGACGCATTCTGCGTCTTCGATCCTTTCATATCCGGCGGTCATGAAACAGCGGAATGTTCCATAGAAGGGGTAGCCGGGGAAATAACCGGCATACTTAATGTCCATCCGGATGATCCGTCTATAGGACCTTCGGATGCGAAGGTAACCGTGATAGAAGCCGGCTGCTTCGGATGCCCGTTCACCCGTCAGGCGTTCCCCATGGTAAAACAAATGCTGGACCACTATGAAGACCAGATACTTTTTGTGTACAAGGACTTCCCGATGAGCTCCGCTCATCCGGGAGCGCAGGAATCGGCCGAAGCGTCCCATTGCGCGCAGGAGCAGGGAAAATACTGGGAATACCAAGACCTGCTCTTTGCTAACCCGGGAAAGACGGAATTCGATGATCTGGTAGGTTTCTCCAAATCGCTGGAACTCGACAGCTCGCAGTTCTCCAAGTGCCTCAGCACGAGGAAATACAAGTCAAAGGTTGACGCGGACTTCAGGGAAGCCTTCGAGATCGGAGTTTACGGAACCCCGACTTTCTTCATAAACGATCAGGTAGTGGTGGGACCAAAATCATTTAATGAACTCAAGCTAATTATTGACAGCGAACTCGCAAAAGGTGGATGAATGGGTCCATTTAAAATCACTCAAAATCATGCTCAACAATTTCATTATAATTTTCGCTTCACAGAAAATCATATGAATAGTTTCGCTTCAAATAAAAACGTGATTTTAATGAATTACAATAATTTTCAAAAAAAGAAATGGAATAAAAATAAAATTATAAGAGAGTTAAAAAATATTTCAAATTCAATTAACAGAACACCAAGAGAAAAAGATTTTATTGAAATGAAGAATTATGGTTTATACAAAGCAGCAAAAAGACATTTTGGAAACTACACTAAAGCAGTTGAAGCAGCTAAATTGGAGCCAAATTTAAAATTTTGGTCAAAAGAAAAAATCATTAAAGAGTTAAAAAAAATTATCAATGAATTGGGCCATGTTCCAACATACAGAGAACTTGTTAAACAAAAAAGGCATGATATTATTTCTGCAATAAGAAGACATTATAAATGCAGATACAATGATGTTGTGAGAGGTTGTGGATTTCAACCAAACAATATAAGATGGTCAAAGGAAAAAATTAAAAAAGAACTAATAAAATTACAAAAAAAAATCAACAAAACACCAACAGAAAGAGAATTACGAATTGATAATTGCGATTTATTTGGAGCATCTATCAGATTTTTTGGATCTTTGAACGAAGCAATAAAACAGTCTGGACTTGAAGTAAATAGCTCTTTTGTTGAAGATGATTTTTGGAAATATTGGGAATCGTTTGTAATCAGATCAGCAAAATCAATATATGATGATTTTATATCTCATCCTAGATTACCAAACAAAAAAATTCCAGACGCAATTATAAAATCCAAAAATATTATGATAGAAGCAAAAGTAAATATTTCGCACGAATATATTTTAAACGATATAATAAATTATTCACCATTTTCAAAACAAATTGAATTTTGGTATTTATATGGAAAACCTTCAATTTTTAAGAAAAACGTAAAATATGTAGGACCAAAAGAAATTGAAAAATTACTCAGAATAAAAAATAAAGTCAATTTGATAAAAGAATTAAATATGTTGAAGAAGGGAATAAAATGTTCGATGTTTATAAAATAAGAGAAGATTTTCCGGTATTGAAAAGAACAATAGATAAAAAACCAATCATATATCTAGACTCAGCTTGTATGACCCTCAGACCCGTACAGGTAATCGACAAGATAAGGGAGTATTACGAGCAGTACTCCGCCTGCGGCGAAAGGAGCATCCACAAGCTGGGAAAGGGAGTGGACGAAGAAGCAGAAAAGGCAAAGAAAATACTCAGGAAATTCCTCAACGCGAAAAGGGAAGAGGAAATAATATTCACGAAGAACACGACAGAAGGGATAAACCTCGTGGCCAACGCCATGGAATGGAAGAAAGAGGACGTGATCGTGAGTTCTGACAAGGAGCACAATTCCAACCTCCTCCCTTGGCAACTTCTTATCCCGAAGGGGATAAGACATCTCATTGTTAAATCCAATCCTGACAACACTTTCAATCTGGAAGCGTTCGAGGAGAAAATGAACAGGGATGTGAAGCTGGTTTCCATGGTTCACACGTCCAACCTGGACGGGGTAACGTTCCCGGCGAAGGAAATCATAAAGATATCGCATGACCACGGAGCGAAGGTTCTTCTGGACGCGGCCCAGAGCATTCCCCACCTTCCGATTGACGTCCGTAAACTGGACGTGGACCTGATGGCATTCTCCGGGCACAAGATGGTCGGCCCTTCAGGGACGGGAATACTTTACGGAAAAAAGGACATGCTGGAATCGATGAAACCGTTCATGGTCGGAGGGGGAACGGTAATAGACACGCACTACCAGACCGCGAAATTCGAGGAACTACCCCAGAAATACGAGGCGGGTCTCCAGAACTATGCAGGTCTGATGGGTCTCGGGGAAGCCGCGAACTACATCATGAGGATAGGGAAGGAGAACATAGAGAAGCAGGAAAAAATTCTCAACAGTATCATCACCAAAGGAATGGAAGGGATGAAGTTCCGGATAATAGGGCCGCAGGACCCGGAAAAGCGCGGTAGTGTCGTAAGTTTCGTCCCTGAAAAAATCAGCCCGCACGAAGTCGCGATGATGGCGGACGAGATGGAGAACATCTGTCTTCGATCGGGAGCACACTGCGTCCACTCTTGGTTCAACGAGCATAATCTCGAAGGCACGACCAGGGCTTCGCTTTATTTTTACAACACGAAGGAAGAGGCTGAAAAGCTGATCGAAACCCTCGGAAAGATCAATGAACTGATCAAGTAAGTTTTTTTATTGGAAAGCCCAAAAATATATTATGTACATAGAGCTGGCCTTGCTTTTCGGCGTTTTTATCGCACTTGCCCACTTCTTCAGCGAAAAGTTCCTGGACGTGATCGAAGAGAAAAGGAAGAAGGTGATGTCGTTCGTCGCGGGGATATCCCTCACCTACGTTTTCCTCCTTCTGATGCCGGAAATCTACAACTTCGGTGGAATTTTGGACAGGTACATATTATTCCTTTTACTGGTTGGTTTTGCGGGATTCCACATTATAGAAAAGCACATATACCAGCACGAAAAAAAGGAGAAACTCCATGAACAGCTGAAGCTGGTCCACTCAGTAACTTTCTTCTTTTACCATTTCCTGATCGGTTTCATTCTTCTCAACCTCATGAAGGATAACGTGGTGGTCGGGGTAATGTTCCTCATACCCATATTTTTCCATTCCGTCATGAGCGGCGCTTCCCTCAAGGGCATACACGTCTCGATCAGGGAAAGGATGATGCTGAAGATCATGCTATCGTGCTCGACGCTTCTCGGCGTTGTCATAGGATATGTTTTCTTTGTCCCGATGTTTCTGATTGATTCAATGCTCGGTTTCGTCGTCGGGGCGTTCCTTTACATAGTAATAAGGGATTCACTGCCAAGGGAAACGAAGGGGGATGCAATCTATTTCATTTCCGGCCTGGTCGTATACACCATAATAATATTCTTTATCTGGAATCTGGTCTGAGGTAATGATTCGAAGTTATATATACAGGCCAAGTCAAAAGGAATTAGTCATGAAAAAGGACAGTAAATGCCCGCACTGCGCGGTCAAGCCGAAGAAATGGTATAAAGACAGGCTTTTGATCATAGTCGCAGCTGCAGCGATAATTCTATCATTTTCCTTCCTCTTCTACACACCCATGTTCAGCGCTTTCGCCGATTACCTGGGACTGATATGGTGGGCTCTCCTACTCGGATTCCTTCTCGGCGGGGTGATAGACCATTTCATCCCGAACGAATACATCAATTATTATCTCACATCGCACAGGAAGAGATCGATCATATATTCCGTCATACTCGGTTTCCTCATGAGCGCGTGCTCGCACGGGATACTTGCGATAGCGATCGAGCTTTACAGGAAAGGCGCGTCCACTCCATCAGTAATAGCATTCCTTCTCGCTTCACCATGGGCCAATCTCCCGATAACCATCCTTTTGTTAGGGTTCTTCGGCCTGAACGCGTTATACATAATCGTTTCCGCGATCGTAGTCGCAGTGATAACGGGCCTGATATACCAGGTATTGGACAGGAAGGGTATAGTGGAATGCAGATATTGCGACACCAAAATAATTAAGAAATTCTCTATCAGGAAGGACGTCAGGGAAAGGATCGAAAAAAGGAAAAAGAACGGCTGGAACCTTAAAAACGACGTCAAAGGCGTAATGAAGGGATCATTATCCCTGACAAGAATGGTTCTCTGGTGGATAATAATAGGTATGATCATGGCCTCCTTCGCGAGGGCTTTCATACCCCACACGATATTCGCATCGTTCCTCGGGCCGAGCCTTCTCGGCCTGTTCGTGACACTCGTACTCGCTACCGTGATCGAGGTCTGCTCGGAGGGATCGAGCCCGCTGTCATTCGAGATATTCAAGCAGACAGGCGCCTTTGGGAATTCGTTCACCTTCCTGATGGCAGGCGTTTCGACAGACTATACCGAGATCGGGCTGATATGGAGCAACATCGGGAAGAAGGCGGCCATAATGCTCCCAGTAATAACGGTACCCCAGATAATCCTGCTGGGCTTCCTGTTCAACGTCTTTATCTGAAAAGAAGACTTTCCACCGCTTTCTTCACGGCCGCGGTGTGATCCGGATGGGCACTGACCATGATGCACCAGTCCGGTATCTTTCTCTCCGAAAGAAAACTGGTTATCGGTGTGTATTTTTCCAGATGGCTAACCTTTCCGTCGTCGATTATCTTCAGACTCTTCGCGAAATCTCCCAGCTCCTTAGCTATTATGTTGTCAGCTGCCGGGATGTCCACGATAGCATAGCCTTCCTTTATTCCTGCCTTCCTGCAGACATCATTCTCGAATTCGGTTCTTGATTCCATGCTCTTTCCTATCTCCCCCAGTCTCTCCGTCTGCTTCCCGCTGGCATCCTTCGCCGGAAGCGAATAGACTGACTTGAAAAGGCGGCGGAATTTTATCATTCCGGCGATCTCGCCCGCATAACCCTTCCGGGAAAGCAGAATGCCCATGAACTCGGAATCGTTCATTCTCTGGAAGTCTCCGAGATCCCTGGCAACCGACTCGACGCACTTTCCCATCATTCCTTCGATTATCCGGACGGTCTTGTGAAGGTAGACTGAAAGGAACATGAGGCTCCTCCCCATGAGCATCTCCTCGATGGACGTTATCCCCTTCCGCGTTATCATCAGTTCGTTGTCGTGTATCTCCAGAACCTCGAGCAGCCTCGGAAGGTCTATTACACCATGGACTGCTCCGGTGTAATGCGCATCCCTGAGCAGGTAGTCTATCTTGTCGACGTCTATCCCGCCATGTATCATCTGGCCCAGATATTCCTTCCCCTTCGGGGAACCGTTCAGGAGACCGGCGACTTCCTTCGGATCAAGTCCGTTCATCCCGAGGATTTCGTGTATCCTTTCCTTGTATATTCCTTTTCCGACCATGTCGTATTTTCCGGTTATTACCTTGATCCCCATTTCGTGATGATCGATACCGAATATCTGCTCGTATATGTTTTCAAGAGTGTGGGAATAAGGTCCGTGACCCACGTCGTGAAGAAGGGCCGCAGACTTCAGGAGCTTTCTGTCGTCTTCTGAAAGGTTCAGCGCGCCGGCCATCCTTTTCGCCGTGTGGAAAGCTCCGAGGGAATGCTCGAAGCGGGTATGGTTCGCCCCGGGATAAACCAGGTAAGTCGGGCCGAGCTGGCGTATGCCATAAAGACGCTGGACCTCCGGCGTCTGGAGCAGGTCGAGAAACATCCCGTCAACCCTCATGCTCCCGTGCACCGGGTCCTGTATTATCTTGTAGTCCTTCATACCAAGGGTTTGGATTCTGAATTTAAAAATGACTAGCATGCGCACGTACCAAAAAACGCGTAGCGCTGTTAATGTTTAAACATTAAAAAATAAGTTTTATAACCACCCGGACAATTATATAATACACCGCGTTTAACTTTATCGCTGGAAATCTGAAAAATGAAAGTGCTTATGTTGGGTTGGGAGTATCCTCCTTTCGTTACTGGCGGCCTTGGAGTGCATTCCCGGGGGTTGACAGAAGGTCTAGCCAGAAAAAATACAGACGTTACTTTTATAATGCCAGTCGGCTCGGATGAAATGAGCACGAACCCGAGGATAAAGGTGGTAAGGGCGGGGAAAAGGAAGAAATTCATCCAGATTCCATCTACCATGAAACCATACTTAACTTCGATGGACGTAAAAGAAGAAACGATAAACGGGCCGAAGAAAAAGGGGGACGTATACGGTGATGACATGATGAAGGAGGCGGAAAGGTTTGCGAACCTGGCAGCCGAGACGGCAAGAGGGGAGGAATTCGATCTCATACACTGTCATGACTGGATGACGTTTCCGGCAGGCATGAAGATAAAAACCGAGTCCGGAAAACCCCTTCTGGTAACGGTTCACTCGACGGAATTCGACAGGATGGGTTCGTCCTCGGTAAGCAACGGCATAACACACCTGGAATGGAAGGGGATGTACGAGGCAGACAGGGTTATCACTGTCAGCAACTACATGAAAAGGAGGCTGGTCGATCTTTTCAGCGTCCCGGAGGAGAAGATAGATGTGGTCTACAACGCAGTGGATGACGTTTACAGGAAGGGCAAGGCAAATGACCACAAGAAAAAAGAGAGGATCGTGCTCTTCCTCGGAAGGCTGGCCCTGCAGAAGGGTCCAGATTACTTCCTGCATGCGGCGAGAATGGTGCTGGAACACGAGAAAAACGTGAAGTTCGTGGTCGTAGGAAAGGGAGGAATGCTCCCGCAGCTGATAAACATGAGCATACAGCTCGGGATATCCGATGACGTGTTTTTCACGGGCTATCAGGATGACATCGGCCCATACTACGAGATGGCAGACATCTACGTGATGCCATCGGTTTCGGAGCCTTTCGGCATAGCCGCCCTTGAGGCAATGGCTTCCGGAAACCCGGTGCTGGTATCGAAACAGTCCGGTATATCGGAAGCGATCATGCACAGGCTCTCTTTCGACTTCTGGGACGTGGAAGACCTCGCGAGCAAGATAATAGGCATACTCAGGCACGAACCGGTCAGGAACCTAATGGCGGAGAACGGCGTCAGGGAGACTAAAGGATTCACCTGGGACAAGATCGCGGAAAAAACCCTGGAGGTATATTCGAAACTGGTAAACTAGGCGTTTCTTATGGCTTCGGTATGTCTTTATTTCCAAGTGCACCAGCCAATCAGGCTGAACAGGTTCAGCTTTTTCGACATCGGCGGCGAAAAGGAATATTTCGACAGCGAAAAGAACAGGTACTATCTGGAAAGGGTGGCCAGGAAGTGCTACAGGCCGGCCAACCAGTTGCTTCTCGACATGATAAAGCAGACAGGCGGACAGTTAAAGCTGTCCTTCAGCATAACCGGAATCCTGCTTGAAGAGCTTGAGAAGAATTTCCCGGACGTGCTGGATTCCTTCAGGAAGCTGGCCGATACCGGATCGGTCGAGCTCATGAGCGAGACGTATTACCACAGCCTCGCATTCCTGATATCAAAGAAAGAGTTCATGGAGCAGGTCAAGATGCACAGGGAGAAGATAAGGGACGTGTTCGGGCTGACCCCGACAACCTTCAGGAACACGGAGGCTATGTACAGCAACGAGGTTGCGGACACCGTGAAAAAAATGGGATACAAGTGCATAATCGCGGAGGGACTGGATCACATACTCGGATGGAGGTCCCCCAACTACCTTTACAAGTCCAAGGGCGCCGGGCTGCCGGTTCTTCTGAGGAACTTCAGGCTCAGCGACGACATAAGCTTCAGGTTTTCTACCAGGGAATGGGAGGGATGGCCGCTGACCGCGGACAAGTTCTCCGCCTGGCTGAAAGACGCGCCGGGTGAGATCATAAACCTCTTCATGGATTACGAGACCTTCGGCGAACACCAGTGGGAAGAAACCGGAATATTCAACTTTCTGAAGTTCCTCCCGGGGGAAATACTCAAGCACGAAAACCTGAACTTCATGACCCCGGCCGAGATAGCCAGGAAGTTAGAACCGAAGGACGTGTACGACGTGCCCTACCTCAGCTCCTGGGCGGACGTCCACAGGGATCTCAGCGCATGGCTCGAGAACGACATGCAGAAGAAGTCATTCAGCGAGATAAAGAGGATCGGTAACAGGGTAAAGAGGAAGGGCGACAAAAGGATAATCGACATGTGGAGAAAGCTCCAGACATCGGACCATTATTATTACATGTGCACTAAATGGTTCGCGGACGGGGACGTCCACAAGTATTTCAATTATTATGACAACCCGTACGAGGCATTCCTTAATTTCATGAACATAATGTACGACCTGAAGAAGAAGGTGAGCTGACTATTTCTTCAAAACCGCCTCGTATGCCTCAACATAGTTCTTTATGAGCTTGCTCCAGTCGGCGAGGGTCGAGAGGTGCTTGGCCTTTATTTTGCTGGAACCCCTCTCCTTTTTGCTCATCCTGTACACTTTATGGAGCATCTCGGTGAGTATACCGAGGGATTCGCTGTATTTCAGCTTGTCTCTCGGAAGAATCATTATGCTGGTCTCGTTCTTCTTCACGTAATCGCTTATGAACCTCCCGAATCCGCTCAGGTCGGTCGTGATGCTCTGGAGACCGAGAGATGCAGTCTCGAGCGGGGTATAACCCCATGATTCGTAATACGAAGGGAAAACCCCGAGATGGCATCCGACCATCGCGTTGTAATAGTTAAGCCCGAGGAGACCGTCGGAAGACGAGAGGTAAGCGGGATAATATATTACCTTGACCGGGTCCTCTTCCCTGTTCAGAAGTTCGTTTTTCCGTATGAGATTCGTGATGGAGTTCTCGGAATAGAGCTCAAAAGGAGTGATCGGCGGGATCTGACCGTGCTTGCTTTTCAGCTTCATCTCCATTTTCTTCAGGTCCTGCAGGAATTTTTCGTCGAATATGTCCTCCTTGGGTATCTCGCCCCTGGCGAAAGCCCCGATGAGCTTTGACTTGATGTTCCTTATTTCGGTGTCTATCACCTCCTCTATGGTCTCGAAGATGGAAAGGTTTTCCATTACGGTCATCTTCCTTTCCTTGGTGTTCTCCGGGACCCAGATGAAGGCTATCACAAGCTTCCTGCTTTTGTTCTTCTTAAGAATCCTGTTCAGGTTGCCGAGGGAATCGATGAATATGTCTATCCCCTTGTTTCGCAGTTCGTTCCTCCCGGATATGAAATAGAAGAGCGTGTTCTCTATGTCTATGTTGTAATATGGGGAGAAGTAACTGAGAAGGAATCTCCTTATCCTCTCTCTGTAGAATATGTGCATGTTGGCCAGCTCCTCCATGAGGGGGAACTTCGCCATGTCCAGACCGTTGTGGAGTATGAAATCCGGCTTCCTTCCGAGTATGAATTCGCATTCACTGGAGACTGTGCTCGAGACCGTGGTGAATATATCGCATTTCTCCGTGCAGGCCTTCTCGGTAAGGTGCTTCGCCTGCACCTTGTAATCATATGCCTTGCTCTTTCTGACTGTCCTGTTTTTGGAAAGGCCGGTGTTTATGAGGTCGTAAAGGTCCTCCTTGCCCGTCTCGGCAATCGTCCTCCCCAGCACGGTACTGTGTGTCGTGAATACTGTCTTTATGCCCAGCCCGCAGGACTTCAGGTGCAGAAGTCCGGCACCTGTCAGCCATTCCTGGAAATGGGCTATGACATTCTTCCCGAGAGCACCGGACTTGTAAAGCTCCTCGATCACTATCCCGGCAGCCTTGCTCCATATTATCGGGTCATTGAACCACGCATCAGAACTCAGCGAGTCTATCTTGTGTTTTTCCCATAGTTCGGTCTTTACGTCGTTTATCCTCTCGGAGAACCTGCCGGTTTCCAGCAGTATGACCACCGGCTCGCCCTCTATTATCCATCTGCCGTAATGGCATTTTATCCCGTATTTTTTGGATATCTCTTCGAAAACGTTACTGAAATTATCTGGAGGATTTTCCTCCTCGAACTCGGCCAGTGCTTTCTCCTCGAAGTAGGGCCCGATCATGTAGTAATTTTCCACCCTTTTCTTTATCGTCCTTGCCTTGGAAACGAGGACCGTGTAAATCCCCCCGACCTTGTTTGATACCTCGTAACCCACTTCCACCAGAGTAGCCTTTGTCTTCAGAAGATCACCATATTATTATTTACCGTACCTTGTTTATATTGGATGATTTTTATCTTGCTGTCGGTGCATGTAACGGAAAAATACCGCCCGTTTCTCCTGAATATCAGCCTTGTTTTTTTCGTTCCGAAGGGAATCTCCCTTTCCACGTAATCTATCCCGTCGGGGATCATCGGGCGGACGTATATCCTTCCGTTCAGGCAGTCCGGTCTTATCCCGAGCATGTATTCATCGATTATCCTGACAACGAATGCCGTCCCCCATAGCTGAAGGGAACATCCGGTAAGCCTTCCCCAGGAATCCCAGCACTCTCCTATACATCCAAGGGAATCGGAAGGCATGTCGTCCAGCATCTTCCTGAGGTATTCCCATCCCTTCTCCTTTCTCCCGGCAGAGAACTCGGCGGCAGAGGCCCACGCGGTGGTCAGCGACCAGACGCCACCGGTATGATAACCGGAAGGATCGTAACCCGGCTGGTCGCTTGCGAGAGTCCTGACTCCCTTCGGAGTCGTGAAGACGTCCGACTCTATGGCATCGAGTATTTTCCCGGCATTTTTCCCCGTGCCGTAAAACAGATGGACCAGGGGATTTGCTGTCCTGAGCGTAACCCTCTCGTCCCCGTCTATCCTGTCGCAGTAGAAGTCTCCCGAGAAGAACCTCCTGTGAAAGTCGTTCGATATGTATTCCTCCCTTTTTCTCAGTTTCTTCAGGAGCAGTCCGGAAACATGTGTACCGTGTTTTTTCAGGACGCGCAAAAGATAAACCGAGGAAAGCAGGGACCTGCAATAAAGGGCCTCTATTTCGACGGCGTTAGACTTCCTGTTTATGGTATCCATCCAAGTCTCGTTGGATTCCAGGTCGTGCTCTATGTAAAAATCAAGGTTCCGGTCCGATAACAAAAGGAAATTTATGCTTTCTTTCAGTCTCTCCAGCATCCCGGACAGGAATCCGGTGTCACCGGAATATCTCACGTAGTGTTCCAGTGCGATTATCCAGAGAAGGGTCGCATCGATTGAATTGTACGCCTGCCCTTCTTCGGAGGAAACGAAGTTCGGTATCCTCCCGTCCCTGGAAAATTCGGAAAAAAGCGACAGGCTTTTTCTGACGATATCGAAGTATCCAAGTTCGGTTGCCGCGGGAAGCGACCACAAGACGTCCCTTCCCCAGAACTGCTGGAACCATGGCAGGCCGGCGTAAAAGCATACGGATCCGTCTATCTTCCTTTTCAGAAGCTCCATCCCGACAACCGACCATCCGAACCCCCCCTTAAGGTACTCGCTGTCGGTCTTCAGCCCGTTTTCCGCGATCTTCGCGTAGTGCCTGTTCTTCTCCTTCAGCAGCCTCCCGCAGTTCTTGTCGCTTACCCTCGCCTTTGCTCCCGCTGATATGACTATCACGACCCTTTTCCCGGAAATGCTCATCTTCCCGGGGACGAAGTGTGTCTGCATCTCTCCCGACGGGAAATGCCTCCTGTATTCAGGGCATTGGATCATCCCGAAATCGTCAGAGTATATCCTGACATAAAGCCTTCCCAGATCATTCGAGATTTCGACTGACTTTCCCGACGAGCTGACCGCATATTCCCTGAATTTCGCGTTTTCGTGCCTTTTGCGTATGTTGACCGCAAGCTCCAGTTCGAAATCGACGGCCTTGCATGATTCCAGTTGTATCACCATTGATGGTGACCCGTCGGGCATGAAAACAGTTTCGCTGATGAGATTTTCGCCGATCCTGTAATGATGAACGCAGCTGGACCCGTTGTATTCGACACTCTCGCACGTCCCTGGGGAAAGCCATGAATCGCCGGCCCTGACGGCGAAATACTCCAGGAACTTCTTCTCCCCGGACCAGAAACCGGTCCACTTGTTCCTGAAACCGGAATCGCAGAACCTGTGGAAAAAGGCAATATCGTTGGATATAAAATAAGACCTGTCACCCAATTCCCCCTTCCCCAGTGAAAACCCCGGCATATACAATTCTTGTCAGGGTGGTTTAAATGCTATTTTTTTCGGATCCTTTCGAGGAGATCCGTTTTAACGGTGACCTTTTTCGCTGAAATTTTCCCCCCGGACATTTCCCCGGAAAGCTTCAGTATGCCGAGACCTATCAGCATGACGCCGAAGAGTCCGCTGAAAAGCGATAACTCGGCAGCCATCATCACGGCTATCCCCGCGAAAGAAGCGACGAACCAGACCCAGAAAAGATTATCCCAGATCATCATTCACCCCGCAACACCTTCATCACGTTCCTGCTCGGCTTCTTCGAAGGGATTTCCTTCCTCAAGGCGCTGAGCTCGCTTCGCAGCCTGCTGATCATCCTCTGCTGGCTTTCGAACTTGGCACCGATGTTCTCGATGAACCTTTCCAGAAATTCCTCAAGACCTATGTCTTCTCCCATAATAACCGATTTCTATTTAAGAAAAAATCTTTAAAAGGGGATACTGTTCTCAGATCCGGGTGTTCATTCCTTTAACTCGAACTTCGTGTAAAGGCCGTCCGCGTTTTTTATCATTACCTTGCCCTCTTTGGCCAGCCATCCGAGTCCCATGGAGACTTCCTTTGATGTGAGCCCGCTAGTCTTCTGAATCTGGGTCATTGTCTTGCAGCCTTCCCTGAGAGCCTCCCATACCTGCCCGGCCTTGCTGCCGAAAAACTCAATCGAATCCATTAAATCACCTGCTTTCAAACTCCTTTGCAAGCCTCCTGTAAGCGTACGCGCCCCGGCTTTCACTTGAATGATGGATTATGGGCTTATGCGAACGGGGGGCTCTGGCAAGATCGATGTTTACCGGTATGGTTGACCTGAAAACCTTGTCCCCGAACCTGCTCCTCACATCCTTCTCGATCTGCCGCGAAAGCTTGTTCCTCTTGTCGTACATCGTGAGCACGAAACCGTTTATCTCTATTCCTGGGTTTATCTCCCTCCTGACCAGGTCAACCGTATTCACGATCTTTTCCATACCCTCCACGGCGAGATGGTGGACCTGGACCGGTACGATGACACCGTCGGAAGTGGTCATCGCGTTTATCGTCAGAACGTTGAGTGAAGGCGGAGTGTCTATGAAAACATAATCGTATTTGTCCTTTTTCCCGATATTTTTGAGCTTCTTTTTCAGCTTGAACTGCATCCCTATGTCGTTTATCAGTTCTGCCTGCGCTGCGCTAAGCTTGTGGTGGCTTGGCGCAAGAAAAAGCCCATCTATGCCGGTTTCCACTGCCACGTCTTTCACTCCCACGTCATCCTTCGTGAGAAGGTCATGGGTGGTCAGCTTGTATTTTTTCCCGGAGAGATAATATGTGGCGTTCGCCTGCGGGTCAAGATCGACAAGAAGTATCCTCTTCCCTGTTTTCGCAAGGCATGAAGCTAGGTTGACGGAGAGGTCTGTTTTCCCCACACCCCCCTTCTGGTTCGCCACGGTGATTATCATGCTAAATAATTGATTTTCCCAGCTTAAATAAATAATATTACCAGAATCTAAGTACGACCAGAGGTATTGAAAGGGTTCCTGTTGATTTCTTCTTTCCCAGCCTTCTCCCTGATGCATTCCGAGACCTTTGAAACCAGCCAACTATACTGGCTTTCCGGCATGTTGTGCTTGAGAACCTCCGGGACCTCGTTGAAGGCATCTATCAGGAAAGGATTGCCGTCGGTGTCTATGCACCATTCCAGGGCATTGAGGTCCAGATCCAGCTCCGTATTCAGCTTGATGCTCCATTCCCTCAGCCTGTCGATGATGCCTTCGAGAGGTTTCAGGTCGGACTCGAGGTACGCTCCCTGGCATAACGGCTTGGGGACGTGCTCGGAGAAAAGCATCTTTTCCTTGTTAACGCAGAAGACCCGGTAGTAGTGCTTCCTCTCTATGTACTGCTGGGCCAGCATGACCCTGCGGAACTTAAGTGAATCGTAAAGGTTCCTGAACTCGCTCTTGGTAGTCACCACGTATACGTTCTCCCAGGCGTACCCGTCGTAAGGCTTCAGCACACAGGGAAGATCGATCTGCCTGAGTATGCTGTCTATGTCCGGTTCGGTGACCGAATGGTCTTCCACCTCCTCCATCATAGGAAGTATGATTGTCTTCGGGTGGGGTATCCCCAGCGACTGGCATATGTTCATGTCCACGTTCTTGTTGAAGAGCTGGGACGTGAACGGGTTGTTTATTACGTATGTCCCGTTGAGCGAGAATGCCTTCATCGCCTCCCTGAGGAACGGCCGGTTGAAGCTCTGCCTGTCGAGTATGACTTTGAAATCGGACTTCCCGGGAACCGGCAGTTCGCCAAGACGGATGAAATGGACATCCAGATCGGAAATCGAGGAAGCGACGTCTCTCGCGAAGCTGTCGTCCCTTTCCTCTAGTATCCCCACTTTCATCCCGACACCAAAAATCCAAAAACCCGGTTTCTTAGATTAAATATGTAAAAGCCGGATAAATAAGTTTTCATCTTCCGGAGAAAATTCAGAACGGCCTCATGTCCCTTCTCATCCTCATTATCCCGGGGACGCTGCCGGTGAGGGAAATGATCCTGCTGTAAAGATTCTCTATGTCCTCTTCGGAAAGCTTGGCCACCTGGTCCGCCTCTATCAGTATGCTCGGGATTCCGTATCCCGAGTGATGGCCGGATATCGAAAGAACGACTGAACTGATCTTTTCCACGATATCCGGGGTGCCAAGGAAATCGATTCGTATCGGCCGGTCGAATCTGGCGGTCTTCAGGTAGAATGAATTAACGTGTTCTGCGTATTCACCGAAATCCCTGAGGACGGAATGCTCTTCCGGCGTATCTGAATAGCGAAATACGTCGGTACGCTCGCCCTCGGAAAGAATCCAGTAAAGCAAACCGGTGTCCCTGGTCCTTTCCAGCGTCTTCACCAGTTCTGGAACGGAGGAATCAGTGATCTTGGAAAGCATGTCCCTTCGTATTATATTACAGAACCGTATCCCCCTCGAATCCTCCACCACGCCGGCGAGTATGGTGCCGTTCTTCCCGCATGTCTCGTAGAATTCCTTGTAAAGGGAGATTATCTCTTTGTAGCTGTCGAATATCTTTGATCCCTTGGCCGGACGGTCCTGGTAGTGGGGGATTATGGAACCGTCCATAAGAATAATGTCCGGTTTGTATTTTTCGACCGTCTCCTTCGCTGTCCTTATCTCC
>JAFGDH010000043.1 GCA_016932215.1 Candidatus Aenigmatarchaeota archaeon
AATGATATTTTATATAATATTAAGTACAATAATTAAAATACATGAGCAAGAAAAATCTCACCAATACCGAGAAGAGGATACTGTCATGGCTGGACAGGGACTCCAGAATCAGCTTCAGAAAGATCGGAAAAGGCATAAGGAAGAGCGAACAGAACGTGAGCTATACCGTTAACTCTTTGACAAACAGGGGGATTATAAGGAATTTCTACACCATGGTTGATTATTCGAGATTTTCAATCCTGAATTTCCGCGTTTTTTTCAAGATAAACTACATAACCGATAAGAAGTTCGAGGAGATAGAGGATTACCTCTCGAAGGAGCCTCATGTCATGTGGCTGGCATCCTGCGGGGGGAGATACGATCTGATCTGCACCTTCGGAGCGAGGAACCCATCCCAGTTCAACAAGATCCTGAAGGGAATAATGGCAAAGTTCTCGAGACAGATACAGAATTACGATATCCTGACCACGATAGTCTTGAGGATAATGGAGAGGGATTACCTGGGCTCGAAAAAAGAAAAAAGGGACGTCATGATAGTCGGGGGTGACAGGGAACCATACGAACTCCAGGAAAAAGACATCACACTTATTTCCGAAATTGCAGATATAGCGAGAAAGAGTTCAGTAGAGATATCCAGAAAGGTCGGCTGCAACGCACGCACGGTACTGAACCGGATAAAGGCACTCGAAGGGATGGAAGTGATAAGGGGTTTCAAGACTTTCATCGATTTCTCCGAAACGAATTATATCACGAAAATCCTTCTTCTGAGATACCACAACATATCGGTAGAGGACGAGGAAAGGCTCATCAAATATCTCTGCAACGACCCGAACGTCATGAGGGTAACCAAGACCATGGGGAGATGGGATCTCGAAGTTAGGATAGAGACCGAGGACGAAAGGGATTTCAGGAAAACCGTGCGAAAGATAAGGGAAGAGTTCTCGGAAATGATACAGTTCTCCGAGACCATTCCGATATACAACGAGTTCAGGAACACGTTCTTCCCCAGGTTCATTATTGATGAAATCAGGGACAAAGGCGGAAAAATCAGGCAGGCATAGAGTTAAAAGATTTTTTCCGAGAATTTAATCATGGACTGCCGGATATTGCTGGTACTTGCGATTGTTTCGGTAATTCTTACTTCCGGCTGCATAACCGGCCAGCAGATTTCAGACGCGCCAGAAGAGGCTGTCGAAGAAAAGATAGAGAAAGACCTCGGCGGCCTTCTCATTGGCGGGAATGACCTTGAACAGGATTTCGTATACGGCGACCCGATGATATTGGGAGTGAGAGGACAGGCACTGGAGGTATTGTACAGGAACGCCACGAAGATGAAGACGGAAAACGGCATAATGCTGAACGAAATCGTTGAGAACACTGTATACAGGTTCGGGGAAATAGAAGATGCCAGGGTTTTCTTTTCCGATTTCAGGGAAGGAAAGGAAGGCGAGATATCATTCGATACGAACCTTCCATCAGATTCCTTCGGATGGTTCTCGACCGATACAGGGTTCACCGAACTGATGTTCAGGAACTCCAACGTTATAGTGAGGCTGAAATACTGGGAAACGATAGACATATACCATCTCCCGGTTCCGGAAACAGAGATAACGAAAGTCGCAGAGAAAATAAACAGGAAATTCTGATTCCAGCGCTTCAGGGATATTCAGGTAATATGTTGTTGTCCATCCACTTCAGCGTGTCATCCAGCGTCTCTTTTATCGGTCTGGGTTTCCAGCCCAGTTTCTCCTTGGCCAGCATGTTGCTGTAATAAGCGGTCCTTCTGGAATACATCTCTTTATGATGGTTTAGCAGACCAGTAATCAGTCTTTTAATGGTCTTGGTGAATTTTCTCTTGTAGAAAACCATTTTGATTTCGGTTTCCTCCGATATCCACTGCCTTTCGAAAATGGAAGGGAATTTCCCTTTCAGAAAAATTTCCGTTTTCCTGTATACGGAACTATATTTCAGCCTGATCATTAACGGGATGAAGAAGCCGTGCATTAAAAAGGAATGAAAGTCCGAAATGAACGACCCTATCCTGTGGAAATGAGGAACCATCTTCGCCCACGTTCCCTTAGGAAGCTTCTTCGTAAAGACGGCAACGTTGCTGTCTATCCTGCTTACCTCTTCCTGTATTTCGTGGGTCGTCATGGTATCTTCACCGCAGAGTATGTACCTCTTGCCCTTCTCTCCCCTTTCAGCGGCAAGCATCATTCCCTTCGCCACGTCCCTGACGTCAACGAAGTTATAGGACGGCCCATCGCAATACGGATAAAGATTGTGGTAGATCTTGTAAAGGAACCTGAGAGCGTCGTTCATCCGGAATATGTTCGGCCCGATGACCCCGGATGGAACGACGGAAACGAAAGGGACTCCGAGTTGTTCCGAAATTTCGAGGGCAAGCTTTTCCGTGGAGCCATAAGCAAAATCCTTGCCGCTGTCCATGTCGTCATTCCAGTCGTCCTCGCTGAATGGTTCTGTCTTGGATGATTCCTCACCAAGTGCCTCGACTGAGCTGACGTAAACCAGCTTCATTACTCCCATCTCCTTCGCAGTCTCCAGGACGTTGAGCATCCCCTCCCCGACCAGGTTTATCTTGTTGGACGGGAAATTCTTCCAGGATTCGAAAGGTGATGTGAAGAACACGACGTCCACGCCGTTCATCGCGGACCTGACCAAGTCCCGGTCATGCATCCTGAATCTGGTGAGATGAAAATTCGGATCCCCGAGTATGTCGGTAAACGGCGTCATCTTCTTCGTGTTTTTGACACCGGCCTTTACCTTTTTCTTCATGCTGAGGAGAATCCTTACCAGGTTGTTTCCAAGAAAACCGTCCGCTTCAGTGACTAAATATGCTCCCTCCATAAACACCCTAGTAATTATTTTCGGCCGGGGGAATAAATAAGATTGATTATTTATTCTGGTTCACTGAACCTTTAAATCTCATGCCTCCAACATATAAAATTCGAATTTCTGGAGGTAATGTTCATGACAAGGAAAAGGGTCGTAATCGTTGGTGCGCTTGGTATGGATTTCCACACGTTCAACACGGTATTCAGGGACAATGATGATTATGCGGTGGTTGCATTCACCATGGCTTCCGAGCAGAATCTGGGGACGACTGACAGCGGGACGCCGAAATATCCGCCGGAGCTTGCCGGGAGGCTTTACCCGGAAGGCATTCCCATTTATCAGGAAGCGGAACTGGAAAGGATAGTCAAAGAGAAGGGGATAGACGAAGTTGTTTTCGCATATTCAGATGTTTCATACAACGAGGTGATGAGGAAGGCCTCCAGGTCGCTTTCTAACGGGGCGAACTTCGTCTTCGTATCGCCGAGGTTCACGATGATAAGGGCGAACAGACCGGTCATAGCGATAGACGCAGTCAGGACCGGTTGCGGGAAATCGCAGACCTCCAGGAAGGTCACGAGGATGCTCAAGGAAAATGGGATGAAGGTCGTCGCGATACGCGAGCCCATGCCGTACGGCAATCTTGCGGACCAGAAATGCATGCGCTTCGAGACGCACGAAGACCTGGAAAAGCACAACTGCACCATCGAAGAAAGGGAGGAGTATGAGCCTTATATCGAAGAGGGCCTCGTGGTGTATGCGGGCGTGGATTATGGAGCGATCCTTGAGGAAGCGGAGAAGGAAGCCGATGTAATCGTGTGGGACGGGGGAAACAACGAGGTCCCCTTCTACGTGCCGGACGTCCACATAGTGGTTGCTGATCCGCTGAGGGCCGGCCACGAGCTTCTTTACCATCCCGGAGAGGTCAATGCAAGGATGGCAGATTACATAATAATAAACAAGGAAAATTCCGCAAAGAAGGAAGACATAGAAAAGGTGGAAAAGAACATCAGGAGCATAAATCCTTCAGCCAGGATAATCCACGCCGATTCCAAGATAACGATGGAAGACCCGGGGAAGGTGAAGGGAAAGAAGGTTCTAATCGTCGAGGACGGACCAACTCTAACACACGGCGAGATGGCATTCGGCGCCGGTTTTGTCGCGGCGAAAAGCCTCGGGTGCAGGATAATCGATCCCAGACCGTTCCTTACGGGAAGCCTCAAAGAGGTATTCAGGAAGTTCCCGAATCTCGGAAAGGTCCTGCCAGCGATGGGTTACAACAGGAAACAACTGGAAGAGCTGGAGCAGACGATAAAAAAGTCAGACTGCGATGCCGTTATCGCAGGAACGCCGATAGACCTTTCGAGGGTAATAAAGCCAGGTAAGCCAGTCGAAAGGGTAAAATATGAACTGGAAGAGAAGGGAGAAATCACGCTGAAGGAAGTTCTTGAAGATTTCCTCGAAAAGGCAAAGGGCAAGGCAAAACACGAAATACCTCAGGAGCCTGACCCGAAACCAGCGCACGACAGCATATTCAGGAAGCCGTTTTAGTTTTAAATTTATATGAGCTGCACCAAATAATCATCATGGTAAAGGATACGGGACTGGCTGCAATCGCCTATCTGCTTGGTCTGATCACCGGCATAATAGTATTTGTCATATCAGAACCCAAGGACAAGTTCGCCAGGTTCCATGCCGTTCAGAGCATTCTGTTCCACGTTGCGGTAATGGTCATCGGTTTCGTGATAGGGATCGCAATGGTCCCGTTCGCAATGCTTTCGGCAGGAACCGCAAGCCCGCCGGTGTTCATGTGGTTCTGGGGCCTATGGTCCGTGTGGGCATTCTACTTCATAGTGGTATTCATAGTGTGGGTAGTGCTCATGATCCGCGCCTATTCGGGTCAGAAATACAAGCTTCCGGTACTGGGCGATCTTGCAGAGGAATGGACTAAATAGGAAACAAAGTTAAAAATTTAAAAGTTTTGAACCAATTGTTAATTGAAAATATAGAAAAGTGTTGTGTGGTGAATGATATCCGAGAAAATGTGGATGCTGACCAGCGTATTCTTATTCATACTACTCATGTTCCTTTTCGCCAGCCAGTACAACGCCCAGATAACAGGAAAGCCGTTCGAAACCAAGGAAACGGTGAGGCTGGATTTCTTCGCCATGTCCATGTGCGATCACTGCGTAAAGTTCGAGCCCGTCATAAGGGACGTGGTGAACCTCCTCCAGGACAACGTGATATTCCGGGTCTATTACGTCGCCTTCGACAGGGAAGACGGATTCTGGAGCATGCACGGCGAAAGGGAAGTGGAAGAGGACATCCGGCAACTCTGCGTTTTCGAATACTACCCGGACGGTTTCTTGGACTACGTGCTCTGCATGGGAGAGGACATCGGAAGGGTACAGGACAACTGGGAAAGATGTTCTGAAGCTAACGGCATAGACAAAGAAGTGATAAGGGAATGCTGGCAGGGTGGAGAAGGAGAAATTCTCTTCGCTGAGAACATCCAGAAAAGGGAATACCTGGGGATAACGGAAAGCCCGGTCCTTCTCATCAACAAGCATAAATACACCGGCAAGCGGACGAAGGAAGCGTTAAAGGACTGGATATGCGATGAATTCGAAATCCAGCCAGAGGAATGCACGCTTGACCTTACCGAGAGGAGCCTGACGGCTGCCATCATCGGGACCCCGGTGGAAGGCACATGCAAGCCGGAGTTATGATCATGAAAGATTCAGACATCAAGGAAATGGCAAAGAAGAGGGTCGAGTTCAGGGATCATCTGCTCGTTTATGTAATAGTGAACGCGATCCTGATCGTGATAAACATGACGCAGGTCCCCGGCTTCTGGTGGTCCCTTTTCCCGCTCGTTTTCTGGGGTATAGGGGTCTTCTTCCACTACAGGGAAGCCTACCACGGGACTCAGGAGATGAGGATCGAACAGGAATACAAGAAACTGAAGAAGGGAACCGGGAAGAAGAAGTGATCCAACCGGAACAAATGGAACATGACCATTTTTTAATATTTACCACTGATAATTAAAAAAAATAAGGTGATTTTTGACGTACAAGAGAGTATCCAAAAACGCGTTCACGTACGAACACGAAGGATTATCAGAGGGAACAGATCATGAAAACCCCGTCGAGTTCAGGCAAAGGGTTCTGGAGATGACAAACGAGGGTTGTCCCGCACTAAGCAGAACCTTCCAGCCTCTTGGCGGGAAGCCCATGCTTAAGGGAACCGCAGTGGCAGGAGTTCCTGTATTAGAAAAATATTATTACGGTGGTGAATATCACATTAAGCACCATGATCAGCGGGTTCCGGCGTTCAAGTGCGTCTACGACCTCAGCAAGAGGACGAAGAGACACAGCCCGTGCTCAAGTTGCCCTGTCATGGACGGAAAATACGTTTTCGCCAAGGTACCTGAAACACCGGAAATTCCGAGGCAGGAAGAATAATGGAATTCTTTTTTATCCTGTTCTCTTATTTTAAACATGGAATCATTAATCGAGGACAACCTTTCTAAGATAAAGGATAAAATCAGACCAGGGGTACGGATTCTTTTCGCCACGAAATACGCCAGCCCGGAGGACATATCACTTCTCGCCCGGATTGAAAGTAGAATACTGATCGGGGAGAACCGGGTACAGGATGCTGAAGAGAAGATGGAATGGATCAGAAAGAATCATCCAGAACTGGCAGACAATATGGAGGTCCACATGATCGGCCACCTCCAGAGCAACAAAGCAAGAAAAGCCGTCCAGCTGTTCGACTGCATCCAGTCCGTCGATTCAATCAAGCTCGCTGAAAAGATCTCTTCCGCGGCGAAGGAGGAAGGTAAAATAATGCCGGTGTATCTGGAAATAAATATTTCCGGTGAGAAAAGGAAGTTCGGTTTTCCCCCGGATGAAGCGGAAGACGCATTCAGGAAGATTTCGAAGATGGGATTCCTTTCCGTCCGCGGGATCATGGGAATCGCTCCCAATATTAAACCGGAATACACGAGAAAGTATTTTCAATCGTTAAGAAAGATGGCAGACAAGTTTGGAGTGAAGACTTCGATGGGGATGTCCAACGATTTTGAAGTGGCGATGGAAGAGGGAAGTGACATGATCAGGCTGGGAAGAATAATATTTTCTTATTAATTAAACCAACATATAATTAGAATAAAACAGTTATCGTAAAATAAGTGGTGGACCATGACAAAACTCGAGACATACATCCAGCTGGCGAAGGTATTCATGATGGTGATATTTCTGATATTCGTTGCCTGGCTGATGATGAACGGCGGAATCCCCTGCAGAATAGTGGGCTGAATTAACCCCCGAAAACGATCTTGATCCCCAGCAGGAACAGTATCCCTATTATGAAGAATACGAAAGAGAACATCGATTTCTTCATGCTTTCCTCTTTGTGGAGTTCCGGTATGAGGTCGGATGCGGCGATGTATATGAAACCCCCGGCCGCAAAGGGGAGGAGGAATCCGACGCTCTCCGGCGTGGCAAGGAAGAAGAATCCAATTATTCCGCCGATAACTGAAGTGAGCTGGGAAAGGAAATTGAATCCCAGCGCCCTCACCTTGTTGAAACCGCCGTATATCAGAACACCAAAATCACCCAGCTCCTGCGGTATCTCGTGCGATATTATGATCAGCGTAGTGAGTATGCCAAAAGGTACAGAAACCAAAAAACTTGCAGCAATCACCAACCCGTCTATGAAGTTGTGTATGCTGTCACCTACCAGGATCAGGTGGGAAACCGGATGTACGTCGCAATGCCCCTCGTGGCAGTGATGCCAGTGGAGGAACCTCTCCATTATGAAGAAAAGTATGAATCCCACCAGCACGTAACCGAAAGCGGCCATTGATCCGAGCGCTTCCATTGATTCCGCCAGCATGTGGAAGAATGCCCCTGACAAAAGAGCGCCCGCAGAGAAGGCGACAAGTATTATAAGAATCTTTTGCAGCGTCTTTTCCTTCAGTCCCATTGTAAATACCCCGACCAGCCCGACGAGACCGTTCACCAGAGTGGCCATAAGTATGAACAAAAGGGTTTCTAGACTCATAACTAATTATTCGGCTTCATCTTTTAAATTATTCTTTCCCATTTCTCGACCGGACCTTCAACTATTCGAAAAAGAGGATGGGTTTCCGGATCATTAATTTTCTTTATTTCTTCGTATTTTTTCCGATCTCTTTCTTTTAATTTTTTCTTCAGGTGACTCATCTCGAAATCAATCTGATCAGAGGTGACATTAATTTTCCCTCCAGAAGCCTTACCTATCTTTCCCTTGTCGAATAAATAGCATCTTTTTTTAGATTCACTGAAAACAGAAAGAAGATACGAATTGATCATCGGAACGGGATCTTTCGCTTTCCTGAATCTTTCAAGCTGTGGATGCTTCCTGTATCCTTTCGTCTCTCCTTCCAGTACTTTCTTAGCCAGAATTGCCTCCCTCCACAGCGCTACCAGTCCCTTGCAGTCAAGATATTTCGGATGAATGCTCCATAACCTCATACGTTCAGAACCCAAACGCTATACGTCAGGAAAGCGGCAAAACTCACCCAGAGAATGTAGGGAATCATTATGATTCCTGACCATTTCGAAATCCTGTAGAAAAATATTATGCTGGCAAGTATCGCTACCCATAAAACGATTATCTCTATGAAAGCTGCGAGAGGATTCTGCAGACCGAAGAAAAGTGCAGACCAGATTATGTTAAGAACCAGCTGTACGCCAAACACGTAAAGCGCCGTCTTGTTCTCTTTTTTATTCAATCCTTTGTCCCAGATCATATACAATGATATCCCCATCAGAAGGAAAAGAGTGGTCCAGACTGGGGCGAATACCCAGTTGGGCGGAATGAATTCCGGCTTGTTTATCGATGCATACCATGTGGGTATGGACGGCATGGTGAAGAATGATCCTATTATCCCTGCCAGCTCGCAGATCACTACCGAAACGACCAGCCGGACAAAATTGACCTTCATGATAAATTATTGGTCTCGTTTTTTAAATATTAAAAATGAAATGCGCCGACCGGGATTTTCAAATCTCCAAAAGGATGTGTAAATCCTTTCTTTGGGGTGAGGCTTAGGCCTTTCTTTCGGAAAGAAAGGCATCAGCTTTTGAACCCGGGTTAGAGGCTTTTTCCTATATGCGGAAGCGTAAGCTCCTGTTTTCGGCCGAACGTTTTGGATAAAAGGCTCGTTGGGAAGCCCCTGTCCTAGTGCCTATCAGTTGATTCCAGGCTAGACTATCGGCGCATGGTTTCGAAAGAAGCAGATTCCATCTGCTTCAGTCATTAGATTAGAATTTGGGGATTGGGAAATAAAAAGATAACCATTCATCGATGGAATCCGGAGAAAATCATGATTTTACGACAAACATCGAAATCAGCAACTGTCATTTAAAAGCTCACCCGGTTCCAATTATATATAATGGATGCGAGAAGGATCCTAGTCGATCCCAAAAGGGTTGTGATGATCAGGAAGGCGGAAAGACACCTGAAGTCTGTTGATACCTGTTTTTCGTGCGGTCAGGAAACGGACAGCGACATAACCTCGCTTGATCCGGAGAACGGGGAAGGACAGAGGTTCTGCTCGTGGGAATGCATGGACAAATCGAATCCTGGCTGCTCTTCCTGCTGATTCAAAGACGAAAGGAAAACGATTTTTATATCTGAAATTATAATTATTTTATCCGTGATATTATGTTCTGGTCGAAAAAGAGATGCGAAACTTGCAAAAAGGAAATAGAGAAAGGCAAAGGCATACAGAAGAAGGTGGAGGTCTTCGGCAGGGTAGGGGAATGGAAAAGGAATTTCTGTTCGGAAGAATGTCTCGAAACGTATGAAAAGAGGACAGAAACCCTGATGAAGACGAGAAGGCCCAATGTCTGCATGAGATGTCTCAGGTAGGATTTATAAGAAAGGAAAATAAAGAATACATTATGGGCAGGGTGTATCTGGCGCTGGGTGCCATCGTTCTTTCTGTAGTGTTCATTTCCGGCTGCGTTAACATTTCTCCGGAAGCACTCGCTCTCGCCAATCCACTTGTAAAGCAGTTCATGGAAGAATACCCTAACGCCCAGATAACAATGACACATTTCACCGAGAACCAGAGTTCTAACATTCTTGAAAACATTTCCGCAGAATGCGGCAACCCTTATATCGAAGCAAAGGAATATTACAGGATAACCATGAACGACCCGGACAGCGGTCTCAGCGTGGTGGCATGGGTGGACTGGGAGACCAAGGATATAGAGTGCGCGGTCAAATACGGGACCGGGGAGAATAAGACCATATCCAAACCGGGCGAGGGAGAGAAGCAGTGCAGAGCGCATCACGAGGTCAAGTGCTACAAGGGCCACGTGTACTGGTATGACTCGTGCGGGAACATGGAAAGCAAGAAGGAGTACTGCGACTACGGATGCGGCGAAGGGAAGTGCCTGGAAACAGGGTGCGACAAGCACAACCAGACAAAATGCTACGAAGGCCACGTATACTGGTACGACTCGTGCGGAAAGGTAGAGGAAAAGAAGGAATACTGCGAGGAAGGATGCGAAGACGGGAAATGCACCGGGGCGGCGGAGTTCTGCGGCGTTTCCTCGTACGACGAATGCGAATATGATTCGGACTGCTCGGAAGGCGGATGTTCCGGGCAGGTTTGCCAGAGCGCAAACGAGGAAACTAACGGGACGATATGCGACTGGCAGGACTGTTACGACGCGGACGAGTACAGCATGGTTTGCAAATGCGTCAGCGAACAGTGCCAATGGAAAAGGGAATGCGCCACTCACCACGAATACAAGTGTTACGAGAACCATGTATACTGGTATGATTCATGCGGCAGCAAGGAAGAGAAGAAGGAATACTGCAACGACGGGTGCTCTGACAATAAATGCATAAACATGGAAACGGATTGTGTTGATTCGGACGGCGGGAAGAATTTCTTCGAGTGGGGAACCGCGACCAAGGGGGCGCAGAGACTTTCCGACCACTGCAACAATGACGGGACGATCACCGAGAAATACTGCGAAGGCAACGAGATAAAGGCAGACATGGTGCTTTGCCCGAACGGGTACGAATGTTCTGAAGGGAAGTGCGTGGAAACGGTGTGAATCACTTATTAGTGGAACGGATTTAATTATTTGTTATGGGGGTAAGGTATCTTGTCCTGGGGATTCTTATCATTTCAGTAATTCTTGTTTCCGGTTGCATGGACAACCCGGAGGCGCTTGTTTTCTCTGACCAGTTCGTGCAAAATTTCCTCGACCAGTACCCGAATGCCAGGATAAGCGTCACGCATTTTTCAAGGGAGGAAAGCACGAACATAATAGAAAACATAACGGACGAATGCGGCAACCCCTACGTCAACGCGAAGGAATATTACAGAGTCACGGTGGATGACCCAGACAGCGAAATGAAGGTAGTGGTGTGGATAGACTGGGAAGCCAAGAAGATAGAATGCGCGGTAAAATACGGCGCGTGGGACAAGATCATCTCTGTCCCGGGCGAGGGGGAGAAAAAGTGCACTCCCCGTTCCGAGGAGAAATGCTATAATGATAATCTGTACTGGTATGATTCCTGCGAGAACAAAGAGGAGAAGAAAGAGGAATGCGAACTTGGCTGCGTCGAGGACAGGTGCAGGGCGGTCGAATGCCAGACCCATTATACATTCAGATGCCATTCCGGCCACATTTACTGGTTCGACTCATGCGATAACAGGGAAGACAAAAAGGAGTACTGCGAGGAGGGATGCGAATACGAAAAATGCAAAGAGGACTGCCCTCCCCACCAGAAGCTGCAGTGCTTCGGGGGTCATGTATACTGGTATGACGGATGCGGCGAACGAGAGGGGATGAAGGAGTACTGCCCCAACGGATGCGATCTCGGGTCATGCAACGAATACTCGATGGAAGAATGCTATGACTCGGACAACGGGAAGAACGTGTCGGCGAAGGGGACGGTTGTCAAGGCGAACAGGATAGAATCGGACGAGTGCAAGGCCGACGGCACGCTGACCGAAAAATACTGCTTCATGCACGATATCCGGTGGGAGAGCGTTCTTTGTCCGTCAGGCCAGATATGCAGGGACGGGGCATGCATCGCGACAGGGGGATGCAACGACACGGACAACGGCGATAATTATTTCGTCAGGGGTTCGATAACACTGGAAAACGAGTCCGTGATGGAGGACAAATGCGGCGAGGGTTTCTACGAGGGCTTCGTAATAGAATACAGCTGCGCCGCCAAATCCCACGTGACAAACTACGAGTGTCCATTGGGTTGCGAAAACGGGACCTGCATAAAACCGGAATGCGTGGATACGGACGGCGGTTATAATTACTTCAAAAAGGGATGGATAGTAATAAAAGACGGGACAAAACACGAGAACTTTTGCAACGGGGACAATGTAGTCGAACAAAACTGCGACAAAACGGTTGATTACGAATGTCCGGACGGGTGCTCTTTCGGTGCGTGCGTTTCCGGTATCCATGTTTCCGGAGAATGCACCGACTCCGATGGGGGAAAGAATTATTATTTGAGAGGAACGATAACCACAGGTAACGATACATTCGAGGACGGATGCGGAACCGGTGAAATGGCAGGTTACGTCATCGAATATTCATGCGAGGAACAGGAAAACGGGACTCACGTTCCATCGAACTACGAATGTCCCTTCGGCTGCTCGGAAGGGAGATGCAAATCCTCGGATGTCTGCTCTGACACGGACGGCGGGAAGAATTTCTTCCAGAAGGGATGGATAATCATGGAAGACGGGATCGTCAGAGAGGACGAATGCGGTACCGGCAATCTGGATGGTTATGTGATCGAAAGGCACTGCGAATCCGAATCCAACGTATTCAATTACAAATGCCCGAACGGATGTGAAGAAGGAGCATGTATTTCTGTTTCTGCGTAATTCGATTTAGTACCTATTTATCAACCCGGATGCCGTTCTCATCATTTCCATCGGGCAAGAATAAACGGCCTTGTTGATCGCATCGAAAATCGGTCTGAAAGAAGTCATTTCGCCGTCTATAAGAAGATCCACGTGACCAGTAGTGCTCAGTTTCGCCACCTGCACATTGGGCATGTGAGGCAACCCGCTGTAAACGAAATAATAACCAGGAGAAGACCACCAAGGATCATCGAATTGTAACTGATCCGAAACAATCAATCCTTCATCCAATAATGCTTTTTTACGATTCACATAAGTGCCTGAAACAAGCGGTGACATGATATTATGATATTCATAAGATTTTTAAAATGCTATGCCACCCCGGACTGAAGTCCGGGGAATTCGGGGACATAGCAGGATAGGGTTGTCTGGGATTTGGAGTTAACGTA
>JAFGDH010000009.1 GCA_016932215.1 Candidatus Aenigmatarchaeota archaeon
AATATATAATTAATATATAAATGTTTGCCTCTTTCGGTTAAAACCAAGGGTTATTAGGGAATATTAAGGGAGAAGGGCATATAAAGAGCATAGAAAGGGAGAATATTATATTTTAATCCATATCTTATTATCAATTTGGTGCACTTATTTGGTTACCCAATTTTACCTGTTTTTTGCATCTCAAAAACTCCGTCTTTGATCTTGTCAATATCTATTCTAAATTCGACATTGTCACCCTTCTCGAGATTCAATAATTGCACGACGACTTTCGGGAGAAATATAACCTTTTTACTGTATTCTTTTCTGATTCCGTGTTTATTTGTTTTGGTCGTCTTTATTTCCACGACTCTTGGCATATTGAAAATTCGATAAAGGTTTAATAACATTATGTTTAACCATTTAAACATATCTTTATTTTTGGTAAACTCTAATATTCTATTATGAGGTATCTTTTATTTTCACTTCTGATTTTATTTTTTTTAATACCAATATCAGTCAACGGGCAACCTTATTTGAATGAGAACAGTACTTGGCAGGAGAATTTAACGGCTATTTATTATAGTTCTATAATTTTAGGTGATATTGATGATAACAGTTATCTAGATATTTTAATGATAGGTAAAAGTGAGAATGGTATTCTGACACAGATATACACAAACAATGGAACAAGTTTTAAAGAAAACAGTACATGGAAAGATAATCTGACAAATGTTCATTATGGCTCTATAGCATTCGGTGATATTGATAACGACGGTGATTTGGATTTGGTTCTAACTGGATGCAGTTCAGGTGGAGGATACAGTGAAAATTGCGATGATAACAAGCAAGAAACTTTCATTTACATAAACAATGGGACAAGTTTTGTGGAGAACGCTACATGGCAACAGAATGTTGAAAAGGTATGGAGAGGTTCTATTTCTTTTGGTGATATTGATAATGATGGGGATTTGGATTTGGTTCTAACTGGTCAAAGTATGTCAGGAAGGGTAAGTAAGATATATGTAAACAATGGGACAAGTTTTGTGGAGAACGCTACATGGCAACAGAACCTAACAGCCGTTGATAGTAGTTCTGTAACTTTCGGTGATATTGATAATGATGGGGATTTGGATTTATTATTAACAGGAAGAGACTCAAGTTTTCAAAAAACAGCAAAAATATACTTAAACAATAGGACAAGTTTTGTGGAGAACGCTACATGGCAACAGAATTTAGTAAAAACTGAAGATAGCGCAATAACCATTGGCGATATTGATAATGATGGGGATATCGATATTTCTTTAATAGGATGTTGTGATATGCATAGAACTTATAATAATAATGGTAGTACATTTCAAGAAGTACAAAGCGAGATAGCGGATTTTGTAGGCGTTTTTTCCGGTTCAAATTTGTTTGGAGATTATGATAACGATGGTTATTTGGATATAATAACCACAGGGAGAGAGACATATACTGCTCTTTACTCCAATTATGGAAATTGTACTTTCACGGATTATTGGAATAGGCCAGAACAACAAATATCACCCCTTGAATACAGTTCTCTTGTTTGGGGAGATTTGGACAATGATCTAGATATTGATTTGATTTTAACTGGTTGGGGTAACCCAGGAGACTGGTATCAAAGAAGAGTTTATATCAATAACATAACATCTGGAAAAACAATTCCTTCTAACCCGTCATCCAATTTTAACTCAAGTTTCAACTTCTCCACTGGCAAGCTTTCATTGTCATGGGGAAACGGCTCAGATGTTGAAACCCCTACTCTCGGTCTTTACTACAATCTCAGGGTGGGAACGTGTTCTGGATGCCATGACGTGATCTCGGGCGTTTTTGGGGGAGGGGATGACAACGGATACTTCGGAAACATGATGCAAAGAAAATCAATTGTTCTAAACAGACCCGATTTGGAAAACAAGACAATATACTGGTCTGTCCAGACTATAGATACAGGTCTCGCTAAATCTAACTGGTCTGAAGAACAGGTTTACGAGATTGTCCAGTTGTCTCCACCTTGCATTGAGAACTGGATTTATGGGGAATGGAGTGAATGCATAGGAGGGCAGCAGTCAAGGAGTGCTACTGATTTTAACAGTTGCGGGACTTATGAAAACAGGAGCGATATAGTGAGGAGCTGTTCCGAACCAACCCCAAGCGGTGGACCAAGCAGTTCACCGCCACCGGTAATATCATCGCCACCAGAAGAAGAGGAAAATGAACCCGGGATACCCGAAGACGTGACTGGGTATTTTGAGAAGATTGGAGCGGGAGAAAGGATAGACATTATTTTAAACGAGACGGGAAATGCCGTATCTGGAGTAAATATTAAGGTGAAGAACGAAATAACAGGGGTAATCATCAACATAACAAGATTGGATAGCAAGCCAGATTCAATTCCACCAGTGCCTGAAGCTGAGATTTATCAGTATCTGAACATAACGAATACGAACCTCTCGGACGATAACATTGAAAATGGAAGTATAGATTTTAGGGTGGAAAAGGAATGGATAGAAAATAATTCCATTAACAAGACAACTGTTCAACTGCTTAGGTATCATGTTGATGGATGGCAGGAACTCGACACTATCATAGTGAACGAAGATTCGGATTTCATTTATTATCATGCAGAAACCCCGGGGTTCTCGGTATTTGCTATATATGGTAAGATTTTGGAAGAGCCAGAAATGATATGTATTCCAACGAATAGTGTTTGTGATGATACTAAAGTGATGGAATGTTCTACTGATGGAACGGAATGGAAATTAAAGGAAGAATGTGAGAATGGGTGTGAGAATGGAACCTGCAAGGAAAAACCGAATGGAAACACGGGATTAGATTATTTGTGGGTAATTGTCCCGATAATAATTATAATAGCGATAGCTGGTCTTTATTTTTACAAAACAAAGAAAAGCCGGGTTTCAGGTTCCTCAGATAGTTCGCTTTCTTGAATTACTGTAAATCAGACCCACCATGACCAACGTTATAATCGATGTTATGACCGCAACATAGGACAGGATATCTGTTTGTTTCACCGTCTCTCCGGTCATCATCCCGGTAGTTTTGGGTTCTTCGGAGGTTTGTAATGCTTCTTCCGTTTCTGTAATTGTATGGGTAGGAGAATCTTGCATTTCGTGTTTTTTCGGTTCCCCGTTCATTGAAAGTTTTATATCCGGCTTGCCTCCATTTTCAGTGACTTCAATCATTCCTATCGCTTCGTGTCCGTAGTTTAGCCAGACGTTTTCTGGATCTATGTCGATCCTCCTCACGATCGTGTAGTTTCCTGCTGGAAGGTCGGGTCTGAGTTCCACGGTGAAATTTATCTGGGTGTTGACCTCGCCTATGGTTTGTGCTACAAGGGGGTTGCAAAAAGGTGTTTCCGCGTTTCCAGTATCCTTCGCCTGGTTGTAGCAGGTCTCGTTGTTCTCATCCATGAACCAATAGAATATGCGTATCGGAAGGAACTGATAGTCTTCTTTGACCGGAACGTCAATCAGATATTCTATCGTCAGATTGGACGTTTCGTTGACGACCGAATTTGTTGTCACTTCCGATATGACGACCGATTCGTCTGTCTGTTTGAACTGGTCCCATATGCTGGAGGTTATTTCATATGTCTGGTTCCAGAGGTCGTAGACGTCGCAATCCTTATTGATGAGACAATCATATATGGCTTCTAACCAAGTATGTTCTTGGATCGTTAGAGAATCTCTTGATGACATTATTACATCTACAATTTTATCGTTATTGGTACTGAATTCTACAGTTTTGTTGTAATAATTTTCTCTACTAAATTTACACCACCAAATCCCATATGGGAAAGTAAAAGGACCGTAAAGATTTGTTGTGTCACCACTTTGATTGAAGTCTGTATAATTACAAATGATGTTCACATTGTCCAATTCGCTCCCGTCTTCTCCACTGGTGACATTAAAAGTTATGTTCAGGTCACCCAGTAAAAGATAAACAATCTCGTTGTCTGTTATATTTTGTATCGTTGAATTATCCGAATATCTTGGATTTAAACCTGAAATCGTATGCGGTGTATAATTAAATTTACCGCTGCTGTTAAGATTGTATTGGGTTATGATGTTCCACCCGGTAAGTCCACTAGCCGTTGTGTTTTCCTGCCATTCCAAGTTGTTAAATTTATCATGAACCGATACTTCAGCGTCTTCAATTCCGACCATACTTTTGTTTGTAACGTTAACTTTTAGATACCATTGCCTGGATAAGTTTGCATTATTAACATATTCAGTTTCGTATGAAGTGTTTATGAAGAAATCATACGCGTCCGCCGTTATGTACACGTCGTAATCCTCGTTCGATATAATACTGCTGTTGATGATTGTGTTGTTTTTTTCTATTCCTTCGCCAATATAATTGTCTATGTAAATCCCATATTCATTGCCGGTTATGTTATTTCCGGAAATAATGGTTTTGAAGACACCATCGTAAAAAAAAGCTCCCATGTTATTTGAAAATAATTTATTGTCAATTAATGAATTATTTTCAACATTTGAGTCAATATTATTAAGGCTTATACCGATAAAGTAATTGCTTATTTTGCAGTTTTTTATTGTAACGTTGTCAAAACCATCGTTAAAAATTCCTGCACCCGATCCTGTGCCGTTCAAGTTCATTCCGTTGCAATCCAGAATTATGTCTGATGCATTTATTATTAATACTCCACTACTACCACCATCATTTAAATTACAGAAAAGATTCGCAGCCTCAAACTTTGTTGTTTCGTTTATAAGTGTGTCATCCGATGGACATGAATTTTCCTCCAGAGTGGTGTTCCTTGCGTCTGCGATGCCGTTCATGTATTCGTCTAAAACCCAATCGGCCGATTTGTTCGTGCTTATCATCTTATATTCATCCAAATATCCGGGCCAATGTCTGTATGTATTCGTTCCCTTGACGCATCCTATCCTCATGTCTCTTGTCACGGTGTCTGCTCCGAAATCTCCGTCATCGGCATGCAGGGCTGTAGATTGTTCGAGACCATTCAAATACAAGTGCATATCGGTGTCGGCCCCTCCGTCAGACACGATACAATAATGATTCCAATCATCCAAAGTTATGTTTTCATCATTAGCGTACCTGTACTGTGCCTTTCCGTCACCTATCCTGTAAAAATAAAGCCTGTTGGTGGTTCTCTGCCACTTCAATTCAATGGTATCGTGGACGTTGCTGTCTTGTTCGGCGGCTCCGAACATGTTATCGTCGTCGACAGCACTCGTGTTCTTCGCCCAGACGCATATCGTATACGGGTCTCTTACGTCAAGACCGGCCATATAATTGGAATTCAGGCAGTCATCACCGTCCACATATATAGCATTTCCAAGTATTCCGTCCGAAGTTATCGAAGGGTCACTGTCTTCGATTGAACCGGTTCTTCCGTTACCCGAAGAATCTACCCATGTGGTATTATCGAAATGAAATATTTGCTCTGTGTCTGGATCATAAATGCTGGAATCGTAATTCCCGTTCAGTGAATCGCTTTCATTTTCCCAATATTTCCCGCCGGTGTCGTTTGCAAAGGCTATGGAACCACCACATATCCCGGAGACTGTAGAATATGCGCAGATGTTTTCTGGGGCCGTTGCATTTCTTATCCAGATTATATCCCCGCAAAAACCGTCGGTACCGTTGAAAGGCGTGGCTATGTTTTGTGTTGCATTGTTGTTCTGGCATATTCGATAACCATAAGAAGCATTCCACCATTCCCATTCTTTCAATTCGAATCCTTTTATGGTGGGTATCCAGTCTATGTTATTGGTTTTTCCAAACTCCAATCTTTTCTTCCCGACAATCTTTAGTGTGTAATTTTCGTTGGCTTCCAGTGTTTCTCCCCAGAAATTGAAAGGGACAAATTCATCTATATATGTTATTTCTTCATGCGATCCTGTCTGCACATCCTGTTCAATCTCACATTGATATGTTTCGTTTTCTTCATCGAAACAAGTTCCATTGACATTTATTTTTCCATATTCCGGGACTTCAACCACGTGTTCGGTTTGTTCAAGCAGTTCAAAATGATACGACACCAAATCGTCCATCCAAGATTTTTCTTTCTTGAAAGTCCAAGCGAATTCAGAATCAGAATTATTTGGCAGGGTTATTTCCTGGTGAGGATGTATCTGGAGAACAGCGTAGCAATTGGTTAAACAGTTATCCGTATTTTCTATCAGTTCTATGTCTATTATCGGATTACCGACATTTGTCTGTATTCGTATAAAACGTTCTCCGATATTTATTTTTTCCAGAGTGGACTGAGCTGATATGTTCAAGAAAAATAATGAGCAAAGGATTAAAAAAGTGAAAGACGAAACTAAAACAAAAGATAATTTAATAGAACTTTTCATGTTTAAAAAATCATAAACATATTAATCATGTTACCTATTTGGTGCACCTAATTGATCACCTAAAAAATAAACAAGATAATATATAAAGTTAACGGACCGGATAAGCATTTGTTTAAACGTTTGTTTTAAGATCAAGGAAAATCATGCCAGGTCCGGCTGGGACCAGTCCGGCATTCCTTTATGTGTCATTTTCCTGAGTATTTTGACCCTTCTCGCAACCGGCGGATGCGTGGAGAAAAGGCCTGTGAACCAGTCTTCCTTGAACGGGTTGATTATGAACAGATGGGATGTTGCGGCCGATCCTCTCATGGGCTTGTGGCGGGCGATGTCGTTGATCTTCACCAGGGCCGATGCCAGATCGTCCGGCTTACCTGAAATGTTGGATCCTACCCTGTCCGCGATGTATTCCCTCGACCTGGATATCGCCATCCGTACTATCAGGGCGGCCAGAGGGGCAAAAATCACCATAAGTATAAGCGGCAGGATGCTCCCCTCCCCCCGGTCACGGTAGAACAGCGAAAGGTAGCCTATCTGTGCCAGGAAGGATATCGCCCCGCCGATAGTAGCGGCCACGACCGAAATCAGCATGTCGTGGTTCTTTACGTGGGCGATTTCGTGCGCCATCACCGCTTCAATCTCGTCGTTAGTGAGCAGGAGCAGCCCCTCCGTTAAACAGACTATGGATTTTTTCTGGTTCCTCCCTGTAGCGAATGCGTTCGGCAGGTCCGTGGGGACGACGTAAAGCTCCGGCACCGGTATGCTGGCGTTGTTGGACAGCTTCTTTATCATGTCCAGAAGCTCCTTGTTCTCCGTCGGCTTGGCATGATACATCCTCACAATAATGCCAGAGGAATACCAGTAAGACGTGAAATTAATAACAACGGCGAAAACCAGCGCGATGATCATCCCTATTATTCCACCGAGGGCGAATCCTATGGCTAGCAAAAGGCCGGTCAGGAATGCAAAAAGCACGATCACTCTGTATGCCATGAATATGTATTAATATTAAGAATTAAAATCTATTTCTTCCCTAGTTTCTTCTTTATCTTTGATCCGAAGCCCGAACTGTCCATTTTCCCGATCTTGGAATAGCCCTCCATGTAGGCGGGCGGGGATGACTTGCCCGCGAACTGCTTCAGGTTCATCTGCTTCTTCATGTGGTGGTGTAAACGTTTGAGATGAGAGCCGATCTTGCTGAAGACGCTCTCTTTCTTCGGCTTGAATCCGAGCAGGGGATGGTATCCCTCCTTCGGCGGAAGGAAGAGGTAAACCACGAAAACCATTATGACAATGACCACTATCCCTATCGCCACCCACGTCCACATGTCCCCCAGCTGGCCGAAAACGAGAATCTGGGATTCGAACATGAGGTCTTCTATGTACTGGTTGAACGTGCCCAGCGTCCTGTTTATGTCGTCGAGAAGGGAATTCGCTTCCAGGTAATTCCCGGCCGAGAGGAATTCCTCGACGTCCGAAAACATGGCAACAAGGGACGTATACGAACGGTTCGCCCTCGTGTAGTTGGCAGTCGAAAGCGCTGCGCCTGATATTTTTTCGAATTCTATCCTGTACTTGTCAAAAAGGATTTTCAGGTCGGCAAAGGTCGCGTTTATAAGCGCCTTCGTCTCCTCCAGCGGGAGGACGGCAATGGTAACGTCCTTCGAATTGTAAACGGTCGTATCCTCCGGGTAATATACCTTGAGCGTAGCGACGTAATATCCAACCGGCGTCTCCAGAGGCACGGTGAAATTGACGGAAAACACGCCGGATACGCTGGTGTTCAGGGAATAGGAAGTGGGACTCACCTTGGCCGTTATGTTGGACGTATTGATGCCCACCAGCATCTTTGCAGTGAGCAGAACGTTACCGGTGTTCTTGACGCTCACCGTGGTGGAGGCGGATTCCCCCTGGGTTATCTGTATGGAGGAATTGTAGCTTGTTATCTCGAGCTTTTTGGTATACGCGACGCATGCGTGATTCGAAATATAACCGTTCGGGCATGAGACAGCCACGCAAGAGCCGGAGGAACAGTACTGGTTATACGCGCAGTTGGAATTCGTGGAACAGGAAGTGGCCTGGTTGGCCATGGGAGGCGGTGTGGACGGGGTGGTCGTGTTCGAGATCACGCTGATGTAGACGGTCTTGTTCTCGAATGTCTTCGCGTTCCATACCCTCAGCTTGCCTTCGCACGACTTGTCCTCGCTCACGTCGGTGGATGTAACCTTCCATTTGAGAAGGCACCCGGCCGAACTGTAAGGGTTAAGGGTGAAAGTGAAATTCTCCCCGCTCCTCGATTCGCTGGTGCAGCCCGAAGCCTGCGCTATCACGCTGACGTAGCAGGAAGCCGGATCGTACAGCTGGACCTTTAGCCCGGTGGCCTTGACCGGCCCGTAATTCTTGACCCTCACATAATAATACTTTGTAGTCTGCTCGTCCATGGTTATTCCCGTCCCGTTCGGGCTGGTGTCGAGATATATTCCGGTGTCATTGATCAGGAAATTTCCCTTGTAATTGTTGCCGGCGAGGTTCACTTCCCCGGTCCCGCCCATGAAGGTGGTGTTCCATGAAACGTATGCATAAACATTGTATTTTCCGCCTACCCTGTTTGAAGCAAGGGTGCCGTTAACGAAACAGTAAAATGGTGCCCCGGCAGCACATCCGCTTCCGCCTGGTCCACCTGCACGTTTGTTTGTAAGATCATAATATGTAGAAGTTACATTTGTCTCCCTCACCCTCAGCGTAGTGAAATTGGAATAATTAAACACGCCATTACGGGATATCTCTGTACCGTTTGCCAGCCTTATCATCGCCTTGATGGTGATATTGTTAGACACGGTGTTATTAACCAAAGACGGATTGACAGTGTCTATTGTAACGTTCAGCCAGTTAGTGAGGTTGATTCGGAGTGTAATGTTAAATGTTTTATGGGGATATGAAGAGGAATTGACTGTCGTGTTATCCGTAAGGAATGCCAGCCAGCCCGTATATATTCCCTGCGTGTTGTGTGTCTTGGATGTGTCCACCGTGAAATTGATCTTTATCGTCCCGTTGCCATTCACTGGAATCGGGTTGGGAAGGGAGCCGACAACGAATGATATGTAGTTGGTGGAAAGGGAAAGCTTGCCGCTTGATGTGGAGGTTGTGTGATAAACGGGATATCCTCCGGTATTGTTGTAAATTATGGAGGCCTGGATAACTTTCGCCCCGGTCCTGTTGAATCCTGTGTTGTCAACATAATAATAATCCGTTGTCTGGAAGGAATCGTTTATCATGAGATTTCCGGCTTTCACCCCGAATGTTATCGGTATCCTGTATTTCCACCCGCTGCCATTGGAATAGGTAATGTATCCCTCGTAGCTCCCGTTAAGGAGAGAGGCGGAAGGTAGGGTGACGTTCGTCTTTACGAATGTGCTGGAACCGGCCGAACCGGAGGGATTGAAGTCGAAACCGCTGGTGAAATTCGTCCTGACCCAGCCGGACCCCATCCAGACATATGCTTCCACGTCGAAACTACCGGTTTCGTTTGTAATTTTGGTTACATTTATCGTCCAGTAGCCGTCATTTGTGGTGTTGATGGCCCCGGTGTATGTCACGTACTCTTCCATTATCACTCCCGTCTTGTTGGCGTTGTTGTATTTGGACGAAGAGCTGCCGATGAGTTTACCGGATGGGTTGCGGAGGGATATATTCAACCTGTTCGTGGTGTTGGTCCACTTGACGACCGCTTTCACTTTTGTCGCAAAGTTAGGAACTAGGAAACGGAAGGTTCCTTGTGAGGATGAAGACCATGAATTCTTCCTGTAGGTCTCCACGCTTTCGGTCACGTTCCATATCACCCTGTCGTCGAGGTTGGAAAGGGTGAAGTTAAGGTTGGACGATGACTGGTTGGGATTGACCGATCCGTAATTAAGCTGCTGCTCCGACGAATTGATCGTGGAAAAATAAAGATAAGTTGTATATGCCTGGGAGAAGGCACCGTAAACTCCGAACCTCAGCATCTCGTTCGGGGAGAACGTATAATACAGATTTTCATACGTGGTCTTCTCGATCGATTTCCCGAGAAGTGACGAGGAAAGGTTGAAAAGGAACACGTCTATGTCCCTCGAGTAGTTGGACCACGTCATGTTAAGAACGAAGGATGTCACATTCTGGAATGAAGTGTTCATGTAATAATTGTGGAGCGGGTTCGCAGCGGAAAGTGAACCCTTGAAAAATGCCCTCATGTTACTGCTGCTGTAGGTGTTCTGGCCGCTTATCGGGATGTTTAGATTTGCGTTCACTGCAACTTTGTCCGATAAATTGTTGCTATTATATACATAGAAGTACCCGTAGTATTTTCCCGGAGGGCAGAGAAGGTGGGGAGTCAGGTTGAAGACCGTCGAATTGAAGCCGTACATCGGTCCCGAGGTATTAGTGTAATATCCGGTCAGGTTCTGGACAAGGAATTTCATTGGGTTATTGGGATAAGTATTATTCGAATAGTCAAAACAGATGTCAAAATTTGGTACAGTAAGGCTGGGATAATCATCCACCTCAAACAAAGTATACTGGGAATAATTGGAGAATATCATGGTGCTGGCGTTCCCGACCAAGAGGGTTATGTTATCGGTCGAGTTTGTTATGTTGTTCGCGGTGAGATTAATTGACCCGAATGTCCAGTTGATTTCAATTTCGTCGGGGGTGACGTTGAATTTATTATTCGCGCTCACGCCTGCCAGAATCGAAGGTGACAGGACGAGCATTAAGAGAATCATGGCGGTCGCAAGCCAGACATATTCCAGTTGTTTTATTTCCCCTTTCATATAACCCCTGCGCAAAACGATTAATACAAGTACATCAAGTTATAGTTGTACTTCTATAGTATTGTTAACTTATATTATTTATTTATCCAGATTTAAATTATTTTTATGGAAAGCGGGAAAATTTTGATCATGTCCGCGATTTTCATTTCGGGGCTGGCAGTCGGACTATTATGTTCATACTATTTTTTCATAAGTTCCGTTACCTATCCCGTAGAAATAGGACCAGACCAGATCATCCCCGTGACGGACCAGAACTACTTCCCTTACGTGCACAAAATTTTGTCGGAGGCTAATGATTCCGTTCACATGATCATCTTCGACGTTAAATATTATCCGGACTTTCCTGACAGTCTGGAAAACGTTCTTCTGGACGATCTGATCCGGCTCGCAAAAAATGGTATAAAGGTGAAAGTTATCACGGACCAGTATCTCACCGAAAAGCCCGTCCTGACGTATCTCCGGGAGAACGGGATCGAAATAAAATACGACACCCAGGACCGGACTACCCATTCAAAACTGATAATCATTGATCGCAAATACGTATTCGTAGGGTCTACCAACTGGGGGTTCTATTCGATCGAGAAGAACCACGAGGCTAACGTTCTCGTGTATTCCAAGAAGCTTGCAGAGCAGTTCCTGAATTATTTCAACGGGATTTGGAACGAGAACTAAATCATGTCCGGAATTAACGCAGAAGCCTTCTTGGCCAGTTGCTTGAATTTATAACCAATTTTTTTCTGAGCTTGTTCTCTTATAAGAATTTCAATCTGATCTTCGGGGAAAATCTCATTCTTCCCCGGTACATTTTTATTAGTGAATCTCAGGCTTCTTCTTTTAACTATCTTGCATTCTGCTCCGATCATTGCTTTATCGCCTTCGAAATAAACGGGTCTTGCTATTACATCATCCGGACTGTCGTAAGCACCATCGGATACCACAAGCGATCCCTTTCTAAAGCTGTATCCCTGACCATAAGTTTTTCCCATCCTGAAAACGGTCCTGCCTGCATAATCCTTCTTTGATATTTCGTCCATGTTCATAATCACCCAGAAAATCTTTTAAGCGCATTTTCAGGGTTTTTGCGCGGAATCATAAAGAATCGAATTCTTCCTCGATGACCAATAAATAATCATCCGGTATTTTCATGTCAGTCGGTTTATAACATTTATGAAAATTTGCAGGCGTAAAAATTCTTCTACAAACAAAAAAAATCACCATCGACTATCTTGACGAACTGACATACATCATTATGATACAAAGATTTGTCCCCGCTTCCGCCACGATCTTCGTATACTCTCATCCCGGCATGAATGCTATCGCTCATATCCATTAAATGAAAACAAATCTTTTATGCTTTTTGCCGCCGTATGCAGGCAATTTTTAAAAGCAGGAATGGAATAGGTTTATCATGGAGGAAAAATCATTGTTCTGGGCCGACCAGCTGGCGGAGAAGATAGTCAGCAGGAAGAAGTTCCATTACACGGACGAGAAGGTGCCGAAGCTGGAGAAGTTCGTCGTCAAGAGCGCGGCTTCCGTTTCCGGCGTATTGCACATAGGACGGCTGAGCGATACAATAAGATGCGACGCCGTGTTCAGGGCCCTGAAGGATCTCGGGGTGAAGGCTGATTTCATCTGGACCGCGGACAATGTCGATCCTCTGAGGAAGATTCCGAAAGAGATTCCCAAAAGTTATGAAAAGTATATCGGCGTTCCCGTGACGGACATCCCCGACCCGTGGGGCTGCCACGAATCATACGAAGAGCATCACAAGGCAGCTTACCTGGAAGTTGTAAACCAGTTCATCCATGACAGGATGAAGACGTATTCGATGAGAGAAGAGTATCTCAAGGGTACGTTCAGGAAGCATATCGAGATCATTCTCAAGAACTACAAGACGATAGTTGACATCCAGAACAAGTACCGGGGAAAGGACAACAAGCTCCGTGACGACTGGTCCCCGTGGCAGCCGATATGCGAGAAGTGCGGTAAGATCATCACCACCAGGGTTATCAAAATCCGTGAAGACGGGATGGTGGAATACGAATGCAAGGATTACGATTTCAAGACCATGACTGCAAAGGGATGCGGCCACAAGGGTATAGACGATCCGAAGAAGGGAAACGGGAAACTTATGTACAAGAGCGAGCTTGCGGCCCAGTGGGCCAACTGGAAGGTATGCACTGAAGGCTTCGGGAAGGAGTACCAGGTTCCCGGGAGCGCATTCTGGATAAACGGGGAAATAATCGAACGCGTGCTTCGGTTCCCGATGGCGGAACCGATATTCTACGAGCACCTTATAATCGACGGCGAGAAGATGTCGGCCAGCATGGGCAACGTCGTCTATCCGAAGGACTGGCTTAACGTTGCGACGCCGGAGCTGCTGAGATTCCTCTACAACAAGAAGCTGATGAAGACCAGAAGCTTCTCATGGAAGGATCTCCCCATGCTTTTTGACGATTACGACAATCACGAAAAAGTCTACTTCGGTAAAGAAAACGTGGAAAACAAGAAAGAGGAAGAGCACATGAAACGCCTGTTCGAGATATCTCAGCTGAAGAAAAAAGGATATTCAGGCAACGTGAGCTTCGATTATGCCGTGATGGTTTCCCAGATAGTTCCGGAAAAAACTTTTTTGGATTCATCGATAGAGATCATGAAAAAGACAGGCCACCTGAAGGGGACGGAAGACCTGGACTCCGTCAAAATGAGGATTTCCCTCGCAAGGGAGTGGGCGAAGAAATACGCACCGGAAAGGTCAAGGTTCGAGATCCGGGATAAAGTAACGAGTGAAATAAAGAGTAAGTTAACCGGCAAACAGAAAGAATCCATAAAGAAGTTTTCAGAAGAGCTCGGGAAGAAGGATTGCACAGAAGAAGAAATCATGGACATGTGCAGGGAGATCGCGAAGGGGACGGGGATCGAGACCAAGGATTTCTTCCAGGGAGCTTACCTTTCCCTGGTCGGGAAGGAATACGGACCGAGGCTTCCGAGGTTCGTTCTTGCGATCGGGAAGGAAAGGGTTATCAGAATTCTCAAGGGTGTAGGTTAATTGAATATTTATTTATACCTCCCGATAATTTACTATCATGGCCGCGATGGTGTAGTCTGGTCAGCACAGGGGCCTGTGGAGCCCCCAGCTCGGGTTCAAACGACATTTGAAGCAGGTTCTTACCTGCTTCGGTCTGAAATTCCCGATCGTGGCCCTATGCTTCGAATGAAATAGACAAGAGTCTATTTCTTTCTGTTAATCGCGTAAGAAGCAGATAAACTGCTTCATTTTTTTCTCAATAATTTAGGGAAAAATATACTGAACTATATATAACTATATAAAAATTAACGGATAATTAATTATTGAGGTGTTAGTTTTTGGGGTTAACCTACATCTCCCCATATGCCAAAAACCGACGTCTTGGGGCCTCACATGCACAAGAAGAGGATAAAGAATAGTATTTATTACTATACCTCTTTGAGGGAAAGGGGTAGCGTTAAGACTGTTTATCTGGGCAAAAACGAGAAAATTGCCAGGGAAAAGGAGAAAAAAATCCTCGGGAAGCCCGATCAGAAGGCCTCAAAGTTAACCTACGCGTCGATAGCTGTCGTTTTTGTTTTCATGATTTCCATCGGCTTCATGCAGTTCACCGGACTGCTCATAGGCCCCGGCGGGGATGCGGCTTCTGTAATTTCAATTGGTTCGGAGGAGTTCCTTCCAGCCAGTTCGATGGTTGAAATAAGCATCGGCAACGAAACGCTGAACATGACGCTGGAGCAGTTCGTTGAGATGTCCGGGATCGGGCTTGAAATGAAGGAAGGCTATTTCCACAAGGAAGGATCGGATCTGGCCGGATACGGTTACGGTTACGGACCGAAGGGACGGAAGCATACTTACCCTGTGATAGAATTCGAATACAATTTCTCTGTTTCAGGTAAAGGGAAGAGGGTTGGTCTTCCTGCCGAGATCACACAAAACATTACAATAAACGAGACCGATGAAATGAATGTTACCGTAAATAAAACGATAAACTTAACCTATGAAGTGGTTAATGAAACAACGAATGAAACATACAATGTAACGGAGGAAAATGTCATACAAGTTAACGAAACCGTGAATATTACCATTGAAAGGGCCATCTTTTCCAGCATGCCAAACCATTCCTATTCGGCCCAGTCAGTTCTGAAATACTCGGAGATTCTGAAAGGAAATGTTAGCAAGATAAGGAATTACGCATTGAATATAACCAATATTACGAACAAGACGGGTAATTATTCTGCAGAACTGATCCCTAATTCGGTCAGACCGGGTAACTTGACCTTGTTCGGAGATGCCGTTAACCTGCGGATAGAGAACGGTACTATTATAGCGACTACTGACTATCAGGAGACGGAGGAAGGTTACGGTGAAGGATTCGAAAGCAACCTGACCGTAAACATAACGTTAGGTTTGGCTGATCTTGGGATTTCCATTCCTGAAGAACCAGGTACATACGAAATGATCATAAGGATAGAATATAACAACACAACAATAATCGAACAAATCGAAGAGATAATTATTGAAAACGTTACTGAAGATGTTGCGGTGATAGATTCTGACAAGGACGGTGATCCTGACGCGACGGACTGCGAACCCGAGGATAAAAAGATATACACCGGAGCGAAGGAAAAGTGCAACGGTATCGACGACAACTGTGATGGAGCGATAGACGAAGGATGCAAAAACGAAACGAAGGAAAAGAATGAAAAAATAGGAAAACTGAAGAAGTATGATAACGTCGATGAGAATGTCAAGGAAGACATAACTTCAAAAAACGTAACAATGTTGCTGATAACACTCAAAGAGGCATCTTCCCCTATTCAGGCAGATGGAAATATTATCGAGGGCTCCAGGGTGGGGAGGATTATTTCAGTGACTACGAACCTCGACGGGCTTCTGAAACTGGCCGAAGACCCGAATATTGACAAGATATATATGAACCAGCCGGTCTCTTTGCTTACGACGGAATCTGTCAACCTTACAAGAATAGACGATGTCCATGCTCTCGGGCTAAACGGGAGCGGAATAAAGATATGCGTACTGGACACCGGGGTTGACGAAAGCGTCGTTAACAATTATGCTTACGGTTACGATTTCGTTAATGATGATTACGAGCCGTGGGACGACAACGGCCACGGGACGAGGGTCGGGAGCATTATAGATACTGTCGTCCCGGCAAGCTGGCTGATCGCCGTGAAGGTCATGGACTCCTCCGGGCAGGGTTACGAATCCGACGTCCTGGAGGGACTGGAATACTGTGAAAATGAGAACGTGGACATAATATCCCTCTCGATCGGTGCGGGAAGCTATTCCGGGTTCTGCGACTCCAACCCGGTTGCGGAATACGTCAACGAGCTCGTGGACAAGGGGATAGTGGTTGTCGCGGCGACGGGGAACGACGGTTCTTCCGCCATAAAATCGCCTTCATGCGCTTCCAATGCTACAAGGGTTTCCTCGACGGACAAGTCCGACGCGATCGCCGACTTCGCGAACGTGAACTACTTCACCGATCTCTTCGCCCCGGGTAAGGACATCCAGACCCGCGGGATGGGAGGGATGTACGAGACGGACAGCGGGACCAGCCTGAGCGTCCCGTTCGTTTCCGGTACCGCTGCCCTTATTCTGGAGAATGAATCCCTCACTCCTTCTGGAATGAAGTACAGGTTAATGTCAACCGGTGAGCCGGTCGAATACGTCGTGAATTCGTCACTCACTATAAACATCTCCAGGATCGATGCGTGGAACGCGGTATTTAACATCAAGACCATGGATCCCTACAATTATCAGGGAGGCGTTCCTCAGGAAGAACCAGCGGAGAATGAAACCTACGAAATTCTGTCCTGGTGGGACACCAGCTTCCCCAAGTGCAGGAACATAACTATAGAAAACGCCGGGACTTCGGAGCTGACGAATTTCCCGGTATACATCAACCTCAGTTATGATTACAACATGCAGTCGGATTTCGAGGATATCAGGTTCGTTGGCACGTATTGTAATAACGGCGGAACGGAACTGGATCATGAGGTTGAGTATTACGTCCCTCTGGAAAGGGCGGAGGTATGGGTGAAGGTTCCTTCCATACCCGCAGGAGGAACGAACATATCGGTTTACTACGGGAACCCTAACGCCGGTTATGGCGGAGACATGACAGGCGTATGGAGCAACGGCTACGTTATGGTCCAGCACCTCAACGAGACATCCGGAACCCACAAGGACTCCACGAGCAACAACCACGACTGCAGCAGCACGGGTTCAACCCAGGACTATCCGGGTTACGTGGACGGTGCTAATGACTTCAGCGGTTCCTATTCAAGCGGACCATACCTCGACTGCGGGAGAACCGGCCTTGAAATAACGGGAAACATGACAGTAGAGGCATGGGTGAATGCCGACACAGGTCCTGCCGGAGAGGGAAGGACGGTGGCGAGCATGTACCAGTACAGCGGAGGGGAGCGGGGATGGAATTTCGGCGCGACATGGACAGCAACAGGTTTTACTTTTGCTGTTTGGGATTCCGGCGGCAGTGTTGCTACTGCCGTGGTACCGGGCTTCTTTGTGGGAGAATTGAATGAATGGCATTACATGGCCGGTACATACTATCCATCAACACACGTAAAAATGTACATGGATGGTGAAATCAACAACACGGACTCTTCCAGCGTAATCAGCGCAATAAGTTATGCAAGCGACAACTTCATGGTAGCGAGAAGGAGCGCCGAATACCAGTCGGAATATGACGGTACCATTGATGAACTGAGATATTCCAACGTCGTCCGTTCCGCAGACTGGATAAACCAGACTTACCACGTGATAGCGAACAACGATGAATTCGTAAAGGTTGGGAGCGAGATTGGTTACGGGGACTGGTGGAACGATTCGTTCATCAAATGCAAGGACATAACGATAACGAGTCCCGTGGACAGCTTACTTACCGACTTCCCTGTTTATGTCAAGGTAGACTACGATTCCAACATGCAGAGCGATTTCGACGACATACGATTCGTGAATGAAGGATGCGGTTCCGGTGGTTCTCTGATGGTTTACGAGCTGGATAATTATACTGCAGGTTCAGAAGCGAATTTCTGGGTAAAACTCACATTACCGCCGACAGTAGTTACTCTTTCAATGTATTACGGAAACGATGATTCTGAATCCGTTCTGGAGAACCCGGAAAATGTGTGGGATGATTATTACGAAGGTGTATACCACATGGAGGAGAAATATGGGAAGATGATGGATTCCACTTCCGATCAGGCTGATTTAACCGATATAGCTGACCCGGAAAGCAACAGGGAATACGCAGGTATTGTGGGAACTGGTACTTATTTCGATGACAGCGACGTGTACCATTTAACAGGGTGGGATGCTGACGACACAAATGGTGTTGACCACTCGTATTGTGCGTGGATAAAAACCACAACATCCAACGGTGACACGATACTGGAGGAAGGCGGAACCACGGCAGGAGACGGTCTCGGAATAGACTCCGGAGCCCTGTTTTTCGGTGAATCTACATCCACAACCCGCGCCACGAGCGACGGCGTGAGCAATGACGGCGAGTGGCATTACGTGTGCGGAGTCTACAATTCCAGCAGCTACCTTACGCTTTTCATAGACGGCGAGCTCAATGCATCGGCGTATGATGCTGACTGCTATGTCGGGACAAACGATGCGGGTATAGGCGGGATGAACGGGGCTAACGGTGCATGGGACGACTCCAGCTGGCGTAACCTGACGGGGACGATGGACGAGGTCAGGGTTTCCAACAACGAGAGGAGCGCGGACTGGATTAATGCAACCTACCAGCTGATAGCCAACCAGGGAACCTTCGTTTCCTTCGGGGGCGAGGAATACCAGGATGTTGTATACCTGATTTCTCCCGATGACGGGGACAGCGGCTACAGGGAAGGAACCATTATACCATTCAAATGCGCCGCGAGCCTCGGGGGGACACTGGCAAACGTGTCGCTTTACGGGGACTTCACCGGCTCATGGGGGCTGAACCAGACGAACAGCAGCCCGGACAGCAGCGGTGTTGTGAGTTTTGATCTTGATCTGGAAGGTGATTCATATATCTGGAACTGCAAGGCATGCAATTCTTCCACATGCATATGGTCTTCTGAAAACAGAACTTCCTTTATACACGACTTTTTATGGTGGAACAACATGTACAGCAAGTGCAAGGATATCGTCCTGTCCGGGGCAGACCAGGAGAACTTCCCGTTATACATCAATCTGCAGTATGACAGTGACATGCAGAACGACTTCGGTGATGTCAGGTTCGTCGACCAGAGGTGCAACAACAGGGGTCTTCCGCTGGATTACGAGCTGGAGAATTACACGGCAGGCGACGAGGCGCATTTCTGGGTCAGGGTTCCGGACGTTTCGGCAAGGACGATATCGGTATATTACGGGAACTGGGATGCCGATTACGAAAGTAATGCCACGGGTGTATGGGATGATGATTTCGTGATGGTACAGCACATGAACGAGACTGGTACAGGAAATAGGATAGATTCTACAAGCTACGGTAATGACGCCGACCCGGAAGGATATGACGGCGATGAGGCAATCACCGGCGGTACGATAGACGGGGCGGATGATTTCACGACCAATGATTACCTTACCGCAAACGGCGTTTCGGGCGATGTGGGAACGGGTTCCTTGACTATGGAGGCATGGCTGAATACGAGCACGTCAACAGATGACTGTTTTCTCAATTTTAACACAAATGTTTATGGAAATGTTCATGTTTTCTGTGTATGGGCGGGTACCGGGTCGGGCGGTCTTAATCTTAACGACGGATCCAATTATGAAGGCATAAGGCCTGTCAATGACGGTAACTGGCATCACGTAGCGGCGACCATGGAAAACAGCAATAGTGACGTTTATTACTATGTAGACGGGATCGGCATATACTCTCACGACACCGCGGCAAGAACATCTTCAACTAATCTTTTCACCATAGCAGCTGAATGGGATGCGGGGCCTTCTGTTGGTAATTTTTTAGAGGGAGAACTGGACGAGATAAGGATATCCAAAACCGCAAGAAGCCCTGACTGGCTTATGCAGACATACGGCATGGTGAAGGAGCCCGACTATTACTTCGGCTACGGCAAGGAAAAGACACCGGAAAGCTCAGGCTGGTGGAACTTGTCCTTTTCCAAATGCAAGGAAATAACCATTTCCAACGCAGGCGACACCGGTCTTATGAATTTCCCGGCATACATAGACCTTTCTTACGATTCGGACATGCAGAATGATTTTGATGATGTCAGGTTTGTAGGTGCTCCGTGCGGTGATGGCGGGGATATTCTGGATTATGAAATTGAGGATTATACCGCATCAACCGAGGCCGATGTATGGGTAAGGATACCTTCCCTTCCTGCTGACGGAGTAACTATATCAATGTATTACGGGAACAGCAGCGTGGATTCAGAGGAAAACGAGACGGGGGTCTGGGATTCCAGTTTCGTCATGGTCCAGCATCTCAACGAGACTTCGGGCACGCACTATGATTCAACATCCAACGACAACGACGGGACAAGCGTCAGCACAACGCAGGACGCTGAGGGAAAGGTAGACGGGGCGAACAACTTCACCGGAGACACGAGCTACGTGGACTGCGGGGACGACTCCACGCTTGACGTAGTCGGGGACATTTCGATAGAAGGATGGTTCAACGCGGACACCTTTACAGGAAAAGATTATTTCGGACTGATATCGAAAAGAGACACGTACGCAGGGTTGGACTGGGAATTTTATCATGACACATTCAACGCCGAGCCTGACGAGCTTAGGTTTACTTGGAGGGACGCGTCAGGCGCATACATAATGTTCGACGGGCAGGGCTCTTCTATTTCGACCGGCTCATGGCACCACATAGCCGTCACCAGGGCAGGAAGCACGTGGACGCTTTATATTGATGGCGCAAGCGATGCTACGGAAAGTCAGAGCGGTGCCATATTGACCGGCGATAATATAACAATAGGTTCCCTTGGGGCGGATGCGCACAGTTATGATTTTGACGGATCAATAGATGAGATCAGGATCTCGAAATCCTCACGATCCGCAGACTGGATCAACCAGACGTACCAGATGGTTGAGAACCAGGGCGATTACGTAAGCTACACCAGGGAATATGCCCAGGGTGAGGTATGGTGGAACACCACGTTCCTCCGTTGCAGGAACATATATCTTAAAAATGGTGTGGGTGAAACTCTAACGGATTTCCCGTACTATATCAACATCGCTTCCGATCCGGACATGCTTTCGAATTATGATGACATACGGTTCGTTGACACGTACTGCAACAGCGGGGGGGAGGAACTGGACTACGAGATTGACAATTACACCAGCGCTTCGGCTCATGTCTGGGTAAAGATACCCGAACTTAGCACTGCGGGTAACGTGATTTCCGTTTATTACAAGAACGGCTCAGCGGTTAATTCCGGTGAGAATCCGTCTGGGGTCTGGGATGATTATTACAGGAGCGTTTATCATGCGGAGCACACCTCAGGCAATCTCACGGACTCCACGGGCTTCATGGACGGTGTTGAAGTTTTTAATCCGGATTCCAACATGGACGTGGAAGGAATAATAGGAAGGGGGGATTACTTCGACGGCGATGATTACATCACTGTGACTGACTGGGATGCTGACGGTGTGAACGGGAATGACCGGGCTTATTGTACCTGGATAAAGTACACCACCACGGATGACGACATAATACTCGAGGACGGAGGATTAACTGCGGGGGATGGTCTGGGCATAACGGACGGTTACCTCAGATACGGGGAGGGCTCGACACCTACAGCGGTTGACACGGAAGTAAGGTATAACGACGGCGAGTGGCATTACTTTTGCGGCGTGTACAATTCCAGCGATTACATGGTGGTTTACGTGGACGGTGATTTTTATTCTGCCACTTACGACGATGCGGTGACCGTGGGGACGGACGATGCCGGGATAGGAAAGCAGAACACGGGAGGTTCGAACGGTGTATTCGACGACTCCAACGGCCATTCACTTACAGGAACGCTGGACGAAATACGCATTTCAACAAACGAGAGGAGCGCTGGGTGGATAAAGCAGACGTACCTCATGATAACGAACCGCGATACCTACGTCACAATTTTGGAAGAGGAAGTCAAATCCGGCGTCACGCTAATGAGCCCGGCTGACGGGAGCGAGCAGCAGGAGGGACCGATCACTTTCAGTTGTTCCGCCAGCCTTTCCGGAACACTGGCAAACATTTCATTGTACGGCAACTACACCGGCGAATGGTCCCTCAAATACACCAACAGTTCCGTAAGCAACGGGGATTCTATAAGCCACGAGATGGACCTTTCGGACGGTTTTTACACATGGAACTGCAAGGCATGCGACACACTGGGGTCATGCACATGGGCAAACGACAATTTCACCCTCAACCTGACGGACAAAAACTGGTGGGACGGTTCTTACAAATACCGCGTATATTTCAACGTGACCAACAACGTGGCAAAAGACCTGTATTACTGGCCGATAAACATATCCCTGAACACTACCAATCTGATATCGGAAGGGAAGCTCAGGAGCGACTGCGCTGACATAAGGATACTGCAGGGGAACAATACCCTTCCCTGGTCCAACGGGACATCATGCAACAGCGACGACACGAGGATATGGTTCCGCGTGAATCTTACGGCAAGCGCAACGACCGACCTTTACGTGTATTACGGGTATTCCGGTGCTACTGACCCGGGATACGACGAGCAGTGCTACAAGTACGACGGGAACATATGCTACCTCTTCTACGACGACTTCAGCGACAACGAGTGCTCCGACTGGGCATACAGCGAGATCGCACCCACCTGCAGCGCCGGGGTTCTGAAATCAAACCAGCCAAACAATGACAACGGGTGGTACTATTTCCCGCAGGATTTCAAGGGTGACGATATCAATTTTTCCTATAAGGTAACATATAATAACTATTACGGGATGAGTGGCGTTTTTGACCGTATAAACGAGACAGACCACTGGCGCGTAAGGCACGGCCATGACGCTCCCACGTTTGACCTTACTCAGTACGTGGGGGGGACCGGGTACGTGAGGTATGACGGCAGCTGGAGCGGATGGACAGGCCCATCGTCGGAAAGTATCAGGGTCACTGTACTGAGGTACGGATCCAACATAAAGGTCTATGAAGACACGACGCAAAGGATTTCTTACTCCTCGGCGAGCACGGCCCCGCTGAAAGCAGAGATAGGTTTCTATCCGGAAAACGTTCCTAGTTATGATGACATCACACTAAGACCTTACGCCACAACCCTTCCATCAAGAGAGATGGGAGAGGAGGAGGAAGCGACCGGCCTGAACCTCGGGAACCCGCAGGAGGGAGCATATGAGCAGGTAGGGGTGGTGACCTTCAGCTGCACGCCTTCAATATCCGGTACCCTCGCAAACGTCTCTCTTTACGGGAATTACACGGGTACATGGGGCCTGAACCAGACCAACAGCAGCTCTGACATGGATGAGACCGTCTTCTTCAACGTTACGCTTGGGAAGAACGACTACATATGGGACTGCAAGGCATGTGACACCCTTGGCTCGTGCATCTATTCCGGCACCAACCGTACACTCCACGTCAGGTACGTTATTGAGCTGGACCTGAACGCGAGCTCGATAGACGGCGACGAGACCGTCAAGGCGTACGGGTTAGTAACGTATGAGGGTGACACATATTCTGACAAGATGGTCAACCTGTGGAACAACAACACCGAAATCACCAACAGCTCGATTTTCGGGACGGGAAACGATGGTGATCTGGTTGTTACAGGATCCACAACCATAAATGATTACGCGAAGCTGGTCGAAAACGCCTCTTCCGGGGACACGACCATCGAAGTGGACAAGGAATTCTATTTCGATGAGGGGGACGAGTTCCTCATAATACAGACGAAGGGGAAGGATTCCGGGAAATACGAGTTCAGGTACGTCGAAAGCACTGATTCGGAAGCGAACACCATAACCTTCTCCCCCGGCCTGACCAATACGTACTACACGGGAGGTACCGGAAAGACGCAGGTGGTGAGGGTCCCCAATTACATGAACGTGACCATTCAGTCGGGAGGGAAAATAGAGCCAACTGACTGGAGCATGCTGACCGAGGTTGGCGGGATAATCGCCTTCAGGTCGCATACCCTTCACGTTATGAGCGGGGGGTATATAAACGCAACGGGTGCAGGTTACTGGGGAGCGACACACGCACTGTACGAGGGTGGGGTCACTGACAGGTGGGGAGGTTCCGGCGAGGGTTACGCCAGCGAAAAGAACCAGAGCAATCCTTTCAGCGAGTCAGGGGCCGGGGCCGGAGGTTTTATAGACGGAGGAAATGATGCCAATACAGCAACCGGTTCAGGGGGCGGAGGGGGTTACGGAACATCGGGCATTCCAGGTGTTACATGGCCTTTGTTTTATCCTTACAGGAGAGGTATGGGGGGAACGGAATACGGGACCGCTGACCTGTCAGAGATGTTTTTCGGCGGCGGGGGGGGAGGAGGAGGTCATGACAACGACGCGGCCGGCAGATGGGGAGGCGGGGGCGGGTACGGCGGGGGTATAATATTCATATCCGCTTATAACCTCACCGTACAGGGAAAAATAGAATGCAACGGAACCTCCGGAAAACCGGGTACAGACGGTCATGAAGGCGGAGGAGGAGCCGGAGGAAGCATATATCTAAAGAGCTATTACGCCACACTCGGATCAGACCGTGTTACTTCGAAGGGCGGAAAAGGAGACACCAGCACTACCAACGGGACGGGCGGGGACGGGAGGATACGGGTGGAGCACGTCGAGCTGTCCGGGACCACCAACCCATCCGCGAGCACCCTGGATTACGGGAGCCTTTCGGTAGTCGTTACCAACTCTACCGGCGAATACAACCACTCCTTCGTCCCGGGTCCCGGCAGGGGGACACTCCCGATAAAGGCGAACGTGACCCTGAGCAACACCGAATACTATGACACGGAAAACATCGTCGTCTACGGTATAGAAATGGAGGGCCCGGTTGACAACGACGGGCAGAGCTCCAAGGAAACGAGGGAGACGGATTTCTACTGCAAGGCCTACGGGAGGGGGACGCTGGCCAACGTTTCCCTATACGGGAACTTCACCGGTTCGTGGGCCAGGAACACAACCAATTCGAGCGCCAGCAATGACGATCTCGTAACATTTAAGCTGAACCTGAGCGATAGCTATTACAATTGGAACTGCCAGATGTGCAACACGACCGGAAGCTGCGAATTCTCCGGGTCCAATCGCACGATCAGGATACAGGATTACACCGTGACGGAGGGTCTGAGCACTTCTACAACGACACCAAGCACCAACATAACAATTACCGGGACATCTTCTCTGGGCAACGGAACGGACACGGCAGACAGGAGGGTACATTATTACATAGATGACGAGGAACTGAATTATACGTATAAAGAGAACTGGTGGAATTCTTCCTGGCCGTACAGGTCGGAGATAAACGTGGAGTCGATGGTCTCTTCCACGCTTACGGACTTCCTCACGCTGGTCAACTTCTCTACCGCCGGGATGATGTCTTCCGGGGACATGAGGACGGACTGCGGCGACGTGAGATTCACGGACACCAGCGGAAAGGAGCTGAATTACACGATAGAGGCATCGACATGCGGAACGTCGAATACGATATTCTGGGTATGGATAGACAGCCTGGCAGGGAATGACAACACCACCCTTTACATGTATTACGGGAACCCTGACGGGACGACGCCGACCGACCATACGAACCCTGACGCTGACATGGACATGGTTTACCACTTCGACAACTCGACCGTTTACAATGAATACCAGGATTATGTCTATGACTTCAGCGGGAACGGTGACCCGGGGTATGTTGCTCTGAACGCGACTTACACGACAGGAAAATTCGGCGGAGCTTTCGAGTTCAACGGTGGTGACGAAGTGTGGGGAGAATCCCAGTTCATCAGCCTGGGCAAGACCGCTTTGACCACTATAGCATTCCCCTATTCCTTCTCCGTGTGGGCAAAGGGCAATTTCTCGGTATATTCGGACACCAATATTTATTGCGGGGTTCATTTCTCCAGAACCGGAGGAACCCTTGCGGTTGGTCACGGAAGCCTTTGTCCCAGCAGCGGCGCGGGCGGGTCTTCTTCGGGCAGGAACCAGTATCAAAACAGCACCCTCGGCGTCCCCGACGGCGAATGGCACCATTACGTTGGCGTTGTCACTTCCTACGATGACATGGAGCTTTACATGGACGGTGTCGAAATAACAGGAACGGACTACGGGGATTCCACGACTATATCATACAAATCAACCCCGGGAGGGGAGGAGGGAAGGATAAACAGCATACAGGTTGGATACGCATTTAATTATGAAGAGGGGGCGGTGGACGAGCTGAGGGTTTACAACGCTGCCCTCAGCACCGATGAAATACTTGCAATTTACAACTCCACCAAGGTCCATGTATACGATCCTTATTACACCGACTCTAACGGGTTCTACAACTTCACCTTCACAGCGCCTGCAAGCACGGGGAGTTATACAATAAAGGTGAACATGACATACGGCTCCAACACCTACATCGGTGAGAACGAGACGACGCTGGACGTTGGATGCGTGAGCGCGGACGACTGTTCAGGCAATCAGATATGCATAAACTCGGAATGCTATTCCGACTGCACCGGTTTCCCCGGTTACGGGTGCAGCAACAGCTCGGACGCTTACAACTCCAAGAACGCTGGCACGTGCCTTTCGGACGGTACCTGCGACGAGAGCGACCCCGTCAGGATGGACTGCCAGGGGGCGACATGCACGGTCGGGACGGACAACACTTACGATACGTGCACGACGACCAGCGGTGACGCCTGCATGAGCGATGTGGGAGCCGATTTCACGCAGGACGGGACTTGCGCTTCGGGGGCGACCAACAACTGCGACACTTCAGGGGAGATAGCATACGACGGTAGCACAACATTCTATAATGCATGCGCCGCAGGGAGGGAATGCGACACGTCGGTGACCGGCGGGGATTACAGCAGGGACGGATACTGCGCACAGACAACCTGCTGCGACGCGACAACAAACTACGAGATAGTCAGCGGCGAGTACGGAAGCAACTGGGGAGCATCTGCAACGTTCACGGACGGCGACGACGAGACATGCGACTGCCAGAGCGGGGACGCGGGAGAGGTGTGCGATTCCACGCCGGAGGATGACACTCCGGGAAGCGACACCACTTCCGCAGGCGTATGCAGGGACGGCACATGCGACACTAGCATGGTATCATTGTACTGCGGGGCAACATGCGGAACGGGTGATTTCAGCGACGCTAATTTCGGCCCCAGCTGCGATGGTGCTACTTATGACGGCTGGTCATGCGACGCCAATCTGAATACATTCAACGGTTACGACCCTGACGGCATCTGCCTTACGGGAGCCAACACTTGCGACAATGACGGGACAACATGTTACAACGGATCACATTATATCGATGACTGCAGTTCCTGCGGTTACACAGTAGCAGACAACGACGGGTGCGATTCAACCGTGGGGGTTGGCGATTACGTGGCTGACGGGATGTGCGTTTCAGGGAACATCTGCGATACCAACGAGGTTTGCTCCGGTACAGGGACCAGCGGCACTCTTTACAACGGATGTTCAAACGCCGGATGCGGAAAGTCTGTCACTAACAACGATGCCTGCGACTCCAACGGCGGGACGTCTTACGGGGCGAACGGGATGTGCGTGTACGCGGACAACCCGAAGACGACATATGAATGTGACACGACCAGCGAGGTGTGTTCTGATTCCGGGACGACCGGAGACCTTATGAACAGCTGCACCCTTTGCGGCCAGACAACGACCAACGACGATTCATGCGACTCCAACGGAGGGACATCCTATTCACCGAACGGCCTCTGCGTAAGCGGGGGAACGTGCGATACGGGAGAGATATGCGCAGGCACCAGCGCAGGTGCCACTATTTACAACGGATGCACGAGCGCCAGCTGCGACGCGGCGGGTGAATACTACTGCATGACTGACGTGGACAACAACGGGGCCGGATGGACTTCATCCGGCATATGCACCGGGGCAGCGGGGGTCGAGGTGTGCGATGATTCAGGGCATGCTTGCTTTGACGATTCGAGGTTCCAGGCGGCCTGCGGGACTTGCTATTCGACGGGGAGCGACTGGGATGCGTGCGACACCAACATAGCTGACGGCGACTATTCGGCTAACGGGATATGCGTGAGCGGGGGGACGTGCGACGGGACGACTCATGCGTGCTACGACGATTCCGCCTACCAGGCGGCGTGCGGGACTTGCTATTCGACGGGGAGCGACTGGGA